>WFNG01000187.1 GCA_015488735.1 Bacteroidales bacterium
TATTTCCAATACATTGGGTTGCCGGTAAAAGGACAGTGGAAGCTTTTTCAACTGCTTTAGATTAAAAATAATAGGTATATCCCATGCTGGCCGTAATATACATCAGATTCATTTTTACAGGAAAATCATACTTTTTTCCATTGTAACCTGTACCGGTTATCTGCTTAAAAGTAGCATTTGAATTAATAGCCCGCCCTTCGAAAAAGAAACCATGACTTCCTGATTTGATATTAATCTTTGTTTCTATTCCGTAAGCAAAAGAAAAGGCTTTGCCACGTTGTCTGGTATAGGTTAAGGTTGGATGGGGGCCCGGCGGAATGAAACTTTTTGAGGATATTTGATATTCAGGTGAATAGGTTCCCATGGCACCGATTAACGGAGCTATATCCCATGAAACTTTATTTCCCAATGGCAGGCGTAAATAATATCTCAGGTAAATACCACCAATTGTCCAGCCGGCAGTACTCGTGATTTCCTTTTGTGTATCGTCCAACAAAGTCGAATAAAAACTTTTTACCTTGCTGAGGCTGTACTTTGCAGAATTAAATTCCACATCAACGCCCAATCCGAAATTATTAGTAAGCTGGTAATCATAAGAAGCCTCAATATGATAGCCTGATGATGCAGCTCCGGAAGAGCTGTCTGAAAGATTGTTGTCGGCCAAATTCCTCATAGGGAACATGGCTCCGGCTGAGATAGAAAAAGTCTGGGTTCCTGCCTGAGCGTATGTCATAACAGAAACCAGGAACATAAACAAGAATAAAATAAGTTTTTTCATAACATTCTCTTTTTGTGTACAACAAATTTAAACAATATGTTATAACGCACAATTATATTTTCAGATAACCAGGTTCATTTTTATTTTAAGTGTTGGGAAAGAAAATAATCAGAGATTTTTTCTACAACTCAAGCTTTAATTCGTTTGATAACCGCAGCCTTTCATCTTTTTGCCTGATAAGTGTCCCGTTATCCAACAGCCATTCGATTACAGATAGAATTTTATCTTCTTCAAAATCAGGAATAAGCGGAACAATTTCGTAGAGATGCCGTGCATTGTTTGTAAGCATTTTTTTTATTTTCGTTTCTATTTGCCCGAATTCCAGAGCGTTAAGACCGGTTTCGTTTACCGAAAGACAAACATCGCAAATTCCGCATCGGTTGCCGTGTTCTTCCCCAAAATAACGTAGCAACTGGATGCTTCTGCATTCATTGTTGTTGGTCAGGAAACTAATGAGCGCCTCAAGCCGTTGCGCTGCTGCATCTTTTAGGTTCTGATAATTTTCTTTTGAAAAGCCAATGTTTACAACCGGAAGCCGTACTGTATTGTAGAATATTTGTGGTTGTGATTTTATGGGAAAATAGCTCAATATCTTCAACTTGCTTAGATAAGATAATGCATTTATCACTTGCTCCGGCTTCATCTCCAAACGTTTGGCAAGTTGCTTTTCATAAATATCAACATAATCGGTAAACAAACCGCCGTAGGAACGTAACATGCCTTTCAGCAGCTTTTCAAATTTTGGATTTTCCACGATAAAACGATACAACTGTTCATTGTTCAACAGGACTTTCAACCGCGAGTAGTGCCCCCCTGATTCATCAAAAGCGATAAACCCCTCTTTCTCCAACAACTTAATAGCGCTGTAAGTGGTAAGCAGACCGAAGCCATAGTCGTTAACAAATTCGGTAATCCGGAAGTTATATCCCAAATCTTTGCCACTACCTTCAGGAATATTGAAATAGTTTCCCAATGCATTATAGATATTCCGGATAATTTTTATATCCGGAAAAGACTCGGTAAGTTGCTTTTTGGCATGACCAATATCCTGGTTGTTGTATAGAAGAACGGCAACCGAGGTTTTTCCATCACGCCCGGCACGTCCTGCTTCCTGAAAATAGGATTCCAGACAGTCGGGAAGGCTGTAATGAATAACCTGACGCACATCGGGTTTATCAATCCCCATACCAAAAGCATTGGTGGCCACCATAACTCTGATTTGCCCAAGATTCCAGGCATGTTGCCGTTGGCTGCGTACACGGTTATCAAGCCCGGCATGGTACGATGTAGCAGCTATTTTATTTTTAACTAATATGTCAGCCAGCTCTCTGGTTTTTTTCCTGTTTCTCACATATACTATGGCCGAGCCTTTTGAATTGGCCAGTAAGTGAATAATTTTGCTGGTTTTGTCGTTTTCTTTATAAACACGGTATGCGAGATTGCGGCGTTCAAAACTACTTCTAAAAACATTCCGTGTTTTAAACCGAAGTTTATCCAGAATATCTTCCACTACTTTTGGGGTAGCCGTTGCCGTTAGTGCAAGCAAAGGTACCTGCGGATAGAAATCACGAATTTCGGCAATACGCAGGTAGGGGGGACGAAAATTATATCCCCATTGTGATATGCAATGGGCTTCATCCACAGCTATGAGGTTGATCTCCATTTTTACCAATGCCATCTGAAAAGTCTGGTTGAGCAGCCTTTCTGGTGAAATATACAGGAACTTAAGTTTGTTATGAATAGCATTGGAGTAGATTGATTCTATTTCGTTGTAATACATGCCTGTATAAAGTGCCCGTGCAGGAATATTCATTTTTCTGAGACGGTCTACCTGATCTTTCATAAGGGCTACCAAAGGTGTAATTACAAGGCAGCACCCCGGTTTGAGCAATGCCGGAATTTGGAATGTCAGCGATTTACCACCGCCAGTTGGCAGCAAGGCAAACGTATCTTTTCCGGAAAGTACGGAATCAATAATTTCCTCCTGCATTGGACGGAAATTTGAAAATCCCCATTTCGAAGTCAGTATTTCCTTTGCTTCTTTACTCAAAATTTTTTTCTTTTATACAAACGCACAGCCTCAGACTACCGCGTGTACGCGGTTATTGAATGGATAAAGATAAGAAAAATTGAGAACTCCGGGGTCAATATCTGCCGGACAGTAGAATATCTTTCGGATAACACAAGAAATATTTTGTCGTTGGTTTGGATAATAAATTGATATTTAGCTGGTCAGAAACTTCTGTAATTTCTTTTACCGAACCATCTTTAAACAGTATATTGATGTTGTCGGCACCGGGATGATAAGTGTAGTTTGCTGTTTTTTCGAAAAAGACAAAATAATCTGTTTCATCATCTGTTAGTTTGTATTTTTTCTTTGTTGCTTCGCGGATGTTATTTATCCGGGTTTGCTCAAAAGGTTCATTCTGCATTTCGATACGAAACAGCCGCCGGTTTACCAGTGCACGGCTCAAATGCGATAGGATTTTGTCGGGATGCTGCATCCATATTTTAAGAGATGTGTAAATATCGTAATCATCCAACAAAGCAAAAGACGCTAAAACGTTACTGTCTTCCAGAAAGTGCTTTTTGTGTATATCGTTTTCCAGAAAAAACTGCATAGCCGGCGTGGCAGCTTTCGTATCTATTCCGTTCATAGTTAACCATTTGGCGCGTTTCAGTAAATGGATGGCCATGTATTCGGCTACAAGCACTGTTTTATGCAGGTAAACCTGCCAATACATAATCCGTCGGGCAGTAATGAATTTTTCTACCGAATAAATGCCCTTGTATTCGATGACCGGCTCATCGCCTGAAATCTGCAACATGTTTAGCAAACGTTCGTAGTTGATGGTCCCCTCGGAAACACCCGTAAAAAAGCTGTCGCGTTTCAGATAGTCAAGTCTGTCCATATCGAACTGACTGGTAATCAGCTTGTGCAGGAAATGCTTTTTATACCGGTCTTCGAAAATATCCAGAGCCATTTGCAGACTGCCGTCAAATTCATTGTTCAGTTGTTGCATAAACCAGATGGAAATCTGTTCGTGGCTTACATGGTTTACGATACTGTGTTCCAGCGCATGAGAGTACGGCCCGTGTCCCACATCGTGTAGCAACATGGCGGCTTCGGCTGCAAGTTGCTCCTCTTTGCTTATGTCATGTCCTTTCAGCCGTAATTCGGAAATGGCCATGGTCATTAAATGCATGGCTCCCAGCGAATGGTGAAAGCGGGTATGTAGAGCACCCGGATAAACCAGATGAGCCAGCCCCAACTGTTTAATACGCCGTAATCGTTGAAAAACAGGATGCTCAATAATATCGAAAATTTGCTCGTCAGGAATAGAAACAAATCCATAAACCGGATCGTTGAATATTTTGCGTTTGTTAACCTGTGTGTTGCTCATAATTTTTGTTAAATTTGTTTGCTCTGCTTCTTACATGATAAGAAAAGCCGGAACTTTGCCATAAACGTGATGCTGAATGTATTTCAGGTCTGTTTTGAAGCAAAGATAGTCCATATATTGGACATTAAATACGAACAAAAATAAACGAAAATGAATAAAACACGCATACTTTGGGCCGATGACGAAATAGTCATGCTGAAGCCTCATATTATTTTTCTTGAAGAAAAAGGTTTCGAGGTTGTTGCCGTAAACAGCGGAGGTGAAGCCCTGGAGCTGGTGAAGGAAGAAAATTTTGATATCATATTTCTTGATGAGCAGATGCCCGGATTAAGTGGCATAGAAGTGCTGGAAAAAATAAAAGAGGTACAGCCGAACATCCCGGTTGTGATGATTACCAAGAGTGAGGAAGAGTCTATTATGGAAGATGCCATTGGCTCCAATATTGCCGATTATCTTATTAAACCGGTTAAGCCCAGTCAGATACTTCTTTCTCTAAAGCGAAATCTGGAAAATAAAAAATTATCCAGTGAAAAATCCACCCAGATTTATCAACAGGAATTTCGCGGTATCAGTATGAAACTACAGGAGCGTCTTTCTTTTGAGGAGTGGGTAGATATCTACCGGAAACTGGTTCGATGGGATATTGAGCTGGAAAAGTCAGATGACGAAGGTATAAGCGAAGTGCTGAAGATGCAATTGAGTGAAGCCAACGGAGCCTTTGCAAAATTTTATGAAAGGAATTATCTTGACTGGCTTTATGGTAAAACAGAGGAAAAGCCGGTGTTGTCGCATACATTACTGAAAAGTAAGGTTTTCCCGCAACTGGATGAGGGACACAAAGTTTTTTTGTTGGTTATTGATAATCTGCGTTACGACCAATGGAAAATTATTGAACCCATGATTCGGGAATATTTCCTTGTGGATGAGGATGATGTGTATTATGCCATATTGCCTACCACAACACAGTATGCCCGTAATGCCCTGTTTGCCGGTATGATGCCTTTGGAGATACGGAAACGTTTTCCCCGGCTGTGGAAGGATGAACATGAAGAAGGAACAAAAAATCAGTTTGAATCCGAGCTGCTGGGAGAACAACTGAAGCGTTACGGAAAAAAGGTAAAATATTCTTATAATAAAATCCTCCGCCAGGAAGAAGGTAGAAAACTGGTCGAAGATATTTCCAATCTTATGGATTATGACCTGAATGTAATCGTGTACAATTTTGTAGATATGTTATCGCACGCTCGTACCGAGATGGAAATTATCCGTGAACTGGCAGATGATGAACCAGCCTACCGTTCACTTATGAAATCGTGGTTTGAGCACTCTTCACTTTTTGAAATTATAAAATATCTTGCAGACAAACATGTTAAAATAATGATTACCACAGACCATGGCTCTGTGAAAGTTCAACGGCCGGTGAAGATTGTGGGCGATCGAAATGTCAATACAAACCTGCGCTATAAGTTTGGAAAGAGCCTTAATTACAATGCAAAAGAGGTCTTTGAAATGAAAGATCCCGAAAAATTTTTCCTGCCGCGCCAAAACGTGAGTACCCGTTGGGTCTTTACACGCGGTACCGATTTCTTTGCTTATCCTAACAACTTCAATTACTACGCTCGCTACTACACCAATACTTTTCAGCACGGCGGCATATCGATGCAGGAAATTATGGTCCCTGTTATTACAATGAGTTCCAAAGAATGATGAAAAAAATACTGTTTTCTCAAACGCCAGATGACTTGCCAGTTGTGGCAGAAGCAATATTAAAGGATATGTCATCGGAGCGTATTTTCGTATTTTACGGTGAAATGGGTGCAGGAAAAACTACCTTGATTAAAGCTTTTTGCAATGCTCTCGGGAGCAGTGATGTGGTCCGCAGTCCTACGTTCTCACTGGTGAATGAATACGAGGATGAGAAAGGAGAGAGTATATACCATTTCGATTTTTACCGTATTAAACACATTGAAGAAGTCTATGATATAGGATTTGAAGAATATATTTACAGCGGCAATTACTGCTTTATGGAGTGGCCCGAACGTATTTCGGAACTTTTACCCGAAACATTCGTATATGTTTCCATTAAAGTGGAAAAGGATGAAGTGCGAAAAATCACTTACTCATTGCAAAATTAAATTGATAGCACCATGACTGAAGAAGGAAAAGCCTTTCTTAAATTTACGGGCGACAAAGCGCTTATGCCAAGAGAAGAGACACTCGAACGAAAGCCTCAACATAAAAAAGTTGTTATTGGAATACCGTTGGAAAAAGATGAAAATGAAAGACGCATTGCCATTGTTCCCAATGCTGTTAATCTCCTTGTAAAAAACGGACACCAGGTTATCATGGAACAAAGCGCCGGAAAGGCAGCACATTTTACGAATGAGATGTATGCTGAAGCAGGAGCACAGATTGTTCAAACGGCAGCAGAGGTGTGGCAGTCAGATGTTGTTATGAAAATTGCTGCACCCGATACCGATGAAATTGAGTTGATGCACAAAAATCAAACGGTTTTCTCAGCTCTTATGACACAAAATAAAAGCAAGATTTTTTTTAAAAGGTTAATGGATAAAAAGGTGCTGGCCATTGCTTATGAGCTTATAAAAGACAAAACAGGAGCCTTTCCGTTGGTACGTTCCATGAGCGAGATTATCGGAAATGCTTCCATTATGGTTGCTGCCGAATACCTGAGTAGTCAGAAATACGGAAAAGGAGTTATGTTGGGTGGCTTTCCGGGAATAAGGCCATCGGAAGTGGTAATCATCGGCTCCGGCACAGTAGCCGAATATGCTGCACGTACAGCTTATGGCATGGGTGCTCAGGTGCGTGTTTTTGATGACTCTGTTTATAAAATGCGTGACTTA
The DNA here is from genome assembly GCA_015488735.1 of Bacteroidales bacterium. Lineage (GTDB taxonomy): Bacteria > Bacteroidota > Bacteroidia > Bacteroidales > F082 > Sulfidibacterium. The sequence goes on from WFNG01000187.1 coordinate 7,047, forward strand.
CAGGATAAACTTGAATTCAGAATTTCCACTTCTGTATTGCAGCCTTTCCTTTTGCTAAAAGCTCTCAAAGAAGCGGATGTAGCTATTGCAGCCAAGCATTCTTCTACCGGGCATACAGCTTGTATAATTTCTTCGGAAATGGTTAGCCAGATGAAACGGGGCGCCGTTATAGTGGATGTGAGCATTGATCAGGGTGGCTGTTTTGAAACATCACGCCCTACTTCTCATCAACATCCTGTTTTCCAGGAATATGGTGTAACACATTACTGCGTTCCCAATATTGCCTCCAGAGTGCCTCATACAGCCTCATATTCGTTAAGCAATCATTTAACCGGGTTGTTACTGAAAATAGGAGAAGCAGGCGATATCAACCATTATATTTTACGCGACAGACCATTCAGTAAAGGGGTTTACATATATAATGGAGCCCTCACCAATAAAAATATCTCCGATACTTTCGGATTGCCTTTTCGTGACTTGGATTTGCTGGTATCTGTGTTGTATTAAAAAAATAATTCCTGAAAAGAAATCACAAGAAAATTATTTTAAGGGAATAAAAAAAGGCTATTCACAAAGAAAATAGCCTTTTTCGTTTGTAAGAAGTGATAACTATTTCTTTTCGGCAGTAGAAGTTATTGTGCTGCTGATGTCCATGGGTATTTCCATACCATTCTTTTCCACTTTCATTTTTACATCCTGCGTCATATGGCTCGACATGGTCCATCCGGTTTTTGTATTTACCACAACTTCTCCGCTCTGTGTTCCCGATAGATTAATAGACTGGCCGGCAACCTGGCTGGCAGAAACTGTTCCGTCAAGAGCAATGGTAGCCTTTTTCCCGGAAAGTTTTTTCAGCGTATATTTGATGTGTAATACCATTTTATCTGATTTCATGGGTTTGATAGTGGCTTCCCAGCTATCACCAACTTTCACTTTGTGGTCGGGAAAAACAACATAATTATTTCCTGACTTGATGTTTCCTGCCATTTTGCCGTTGTCATTGAGTAAAGCGGTCAGATTGTAAGACAGAATATTTCCGAAATGATCCATGGTAATTCCATAAGGTTTGCCAATAATTTTGTTCAGGGCATCACCGATTTGTTTACCCCGGCCCGAGGCAAATGTGGTGGAGTCAGATGAATCGTAGTTCAGCTCCTGTCCGAACATGGTTTGTTTCATGGTCATTTTATCCACCTTATTTGTAGTTTTTATTTCTTTGGGGGTAACCTCACTGATAACAGTCGAGATGTCTGTTGTGATAACCTGATTCATGGAAATGGTTTGCCCCTGGGCCTGCATGTCAATATCCTGGTTTATTTCCTGATGGCTAATATATTTCTCTCCCTGTTTTACATTGTATTTCAGGAGAACTTTTTTTTGTGCGTTGGCCTGCAGGGGAATAATCGGCAGAACCAGGGCCAGGACAATAAATAATTTTAGATTTTTCATAATAAGATTTAATTTAAATTGATAAATAATAATTTAAAATGGGCTTTCACCATTATCATCGTTCATACGCGATGGGATTGTACGGATTCCATCGCCCGGATCATCCTGATGATGTTCATCGCCTACATCCGATGACGATGGATTTAAATCCTCGAATTTGGCAAAACGATCTACAAAACGGAGGCGGACATCAGCTGTTGGCCCGTTACGGTGTTTGGCAATAATAATTTCAGCTGCTCCTTTGGAAGTATTTCCATCTTCAAATTGTTCAATGCCGTAATATTCAGGGCGATAGATAAACATTACAATATCTGCATCTTGTTCAATGGCACCTGATTCACGTAAGTCGGACAAAATAGGCCTTCTGGAACCTCCCGGCCGGGTTTCTACAGCACGACTCAGCTGCGAAAGCGTAAGTACCGGCACGTTCAGTTCTTTGGCCAGGGCTTTTAGGGAGCGGGAAATAGAACTGATTTCCTGCTCACGGTTTCCGCGGTTATCACGTCCCAGGGTCATAAGCTGAAGGTAATCAACAAAAACCATTTGAATATCATGCTGCTGTTTAAGCCGGCGGCATTTTGCCCTTAATTCAAAAATGGAAAGGGCAGGGGTATCGTCAATGAATATCTTGGCATCGGTAAGCGAATGGATTTTTGAATTGAGCTGATGCCATTCATATTCTTCCAGATCTCCTTTTTTAAGTTTGGAGGCAGGCAATTCCGTTTCGCTGGAGATAAGTCTCGTAACAAGCTGAACTGCTGACATTTCCAGTGAAAATACAGCGACGGGCTTTTCAAAATCAACAGCGATGTTTCGCGCCATGGAGAGTGCAAAGGCTGTTTTTCCCATGGCCGGACGCGCAGCGAGGATAATCAAATCAGACTTTTGCCATCCGGTTGTAACCCTGTCCAGTGCAGAATATCCAGAAGGAACGCCCCTGAAATGTGAGTCTGAATTTTTGGCGCTTTCAATATCTGAAATAGCTTGCGTAATCAATGTAGGCATATCGGCGAAACTTCGTCTCAGATTGGCCTCGGAAACGCTAAAAAGACCTTGTTCGGCCTTATCAAGTAAATCAAAAACATCTGTTGTGTCTTCGTAGGCATCTTTTATGATATCGGAAGATATTGTAATAAGCTCCCGCTGAATGTGTTTTTGAATCAGGATGCGGGCATGGTATTCCACATTGGCGGAAGAGGCAATGCGGCTGGTAAGCATGGTGATATAGTACGGTCCGCCAACCATCTCAAGTTCGCCGGCATTTTTCAGTTCATTGGTAACTGTCAGGATGTCTATTGGCTCTGACTTGGCAAAAAGCCTGAGAATTGCAGCATAAATTTTTTGATGTATTTCTTTGTAAAACACTTCGGGTTTGAGGATGTCAATAACAGCAGAAACGGCATCCTTTTCCAGCATCATGGCCCCCAATACTGCCTCTTCAAGGTCAGTGGCCTGTGGTGGTACTTTTCCGTGTTCCAGATAGCTGTTGTTTACTGCTTTAGGTGTAGAACGTTTTTTAAATTTAGTTTTTGTCTCTTCCGGTTTTTCCATTGTTCAAAAATACAAATTGATGGGTTCAGACTGTCAATTGTTCATAAATATTTTTAATAGTTGCCTCTCAGATAATTGGCAAAATCAAAATAAAATGCTAGTGATTTTCTCATAAATTCAGAGGTTTCTTTCTCCAAATCAGAAAATTCATGATTTTGCTCAAATAGTTTGCGCTGCCATTTCATTTTTAAAAGTGAGGGGTTTAGTCCTGTAGCATTTTCTTTCAAAAAAATCCGGGCGATATTTTCAGGAGAATATTCTCCCCTTATCAGATAATGAAAAAGGAAACCTTCCCTGAATAGATGTGCGAAATCGACAAGTTTGTTTTCAGCTGCATCGATAAGATCTGAATCGGCGTTTTCTTTAAAATAATCCATTATCTCTGTTTTGTCATAGATAACTATGTTCCGGTGAGTTGACAGTAATTTTCTAAAATAAACATTAAATGATTCGAGAGGATTTTCGGTTTGAATAAAAAAGCCGGGCTGCACTGTATCACCTGGTGTTTCTCCGGTTATTGCAGTTATCGGAACCAGCTGATAAGGTTTCGTATTTTTCAGGTAGGGGACAGCAGGTTTTACAAATAATACAAAAACCATTGCCGGGGAATCCAGATAACGGGCAATGAAAGTGTTCAGCTCTTCTTTTTGGGCAACAACTCTTTTGTCTTTTGCTGAAGTAAATTGTATTTTCTGCAAAAGAGACCATTGTCCCGGTTCCGGTTTTTCCGGAATGTCTTTTCCGGCATAGTACTTGTCAAACCGCTCGTTTTCGTCAAAAGCATCGAGATAAAGGAGGCTGTTTTCTGCAACTTTCTTCCAGCAATGGCCGCTGAAATCGCAGGGATAAGGATTCCGGCAACGGGTACCAATGGAAATCTTCGGAGAAGAAGTAGCATTCAGGGCTTCCTTTGACTTCTCAATTTGCTCTTCAATATAAGGCTGTCTGGCTCTCACCTCCTCCAAAACACTCTGCTTGACAAATAACTGGTCAATGCTGAGTGTTTCCTCCCGCCTATAATCAGCATCTATATAAACGAGGAAAAAATCATCCAGTTCGACACCTGAATGGGTGATGACGTAATACTGGAAAGCTGCATCCAACAGAAACGTCTCCGATATTTTCAGGGAACTTTTTACCTCATAGGCCAGCCAGCCATCGTTACCTTTTACCAGAATATCAAGTAAAACCAGTAAGCGGTCATATTGGAATGTGGCTTCATACAGCGTATTGTGGCTGTTATGGCGAATAATATCCATGGTCTCCGCGACTTTTTTGCGATAAAGGGCCGGCGAGTGCGGTTTCATGTCTATTCCTCCGGGAAAAAGTTGTTGCGCCAATAGGCCAACATCTGTACCCCGTTTAAAAACAGCCCGTTGTGCATCGCTGAGCCGGTTACGTAAAAATGGCCTTTTTTTGTTGAGGTATAACGATTTCAGGCATTGTGTTCCTCGGATAAAGGTTGATTTTGATAAAATATGTTTTTCCATAAGAATTGTCGGGCTAAAACTTTGTGATGAATATTTTTCCTGCTTTTCTGCCGTCAGTCTCAGGAAAAGACAACAAACTCCTCTTTCACTAGCGGCAGTCCCTGATAACGGCGAAAAAGCTGAAGCGTGGTGAGTACATCTTTCTGGCAGTAGGTTGCAATACGTTCCAGGTCTTTGTCTTCCCAATAGACTTTTGCCACTTCGCTACCGTCAATGTCATCCTTTGGCGTGGGAATATCAAAAATAGCGGCCAAAAGTTCCAGCGAGGTATAATGCTTGTAGTCACCAAATTTCCAAAGCTCAAGTGTATCCAGATGCCTGATTTCCCAGGGTTTTTTCCCGGCAAGGTCTAAAATAGAAGGAAGTGTGATGCCATTAATCAGCATACGCCGTGCAAGATAGGGGAAATCGAATTCCTTGCCATTATGTCCGCATAGCAACGCATCAGATTTATAATAATGCTTTGTCAGCAGTTGGGCAAACTCTTCTAGCAGGATTTTCTCATCATCGCCGTAAAATGATTTCAGGCGTACCTCACTACCATTCATATAGCCGCAGGAGACACAAACAATTTTCCCGAATTCAGCATATATTCCGGCTTGCGGATAGAGGTCGGCTGGGGTGAGGTCTTCGCCGAGATATTTCAGTCTTGCCGCTTTTTTCTCCCAAAGTTTTTGAAATTTTTCGGGAACAGCGTCAAAGCCGGGGTAGGCGGGAACCGTTTCAATATCCAGAAACAGAATGTTTTCGAGTGATAAATTGTTGAGCATGGCATTTGTGTTTTTCTTTGAGCAAGATACAAAGATTTTCTTTTGCCCTGTATAGTTTCAAAGCTACGAAAATGCGAATAGAAATTTATTCGTGTGTTCGTGGCAGGAACCTGCTGGAGGTTGCTTAATTTTTCAGGCAAAACTTTATCTTCGCGGGATGAAAAAAACGCTACCTGTTGAGACCCGGGATGGTTCTCATACGCTTTTCAACGAAAGAGCAGGTGAACATTATCATTCCGTATTTGGAGCTGTTCAGGAATCGGAGCATATTTTTATCAGGGCAGGACTGGCCACCTTCCAGCCGGTACCCCAAATGTTACAAATACTTGAAATAGGATTTGGAACAGGACTGAATGCTTTGCTGAGTATGAAGTGGGCAGAAAAACATCGACAACCAATTCATTATCTTGGTATTGAAGCTTTTCCGCTTTCACAAAAGTTGTTGGAGCAATTAAACTATCCTGATTTACTGTCAACGGACAGAAGGCTTTATATGAAGATGCACGACAGCCGTGTAGTCCGGCAACTGTCCCCCTATTTTACCCTACAGGTTTTGCATGAAAAGTTTCAGGACTTTTCTGCAGAAAGCAATCATTTTCATGTAATCTTTTTTGATGCTTTCTCGCCGGACAGCCAACCTGAAATGTGGACAGAAGAAGGCTTTGCCAGGCTTTATCGGGCACTTGTCCCGGGAGGGGTACTGGTGACTTATTCCTGCAAAGGGACGGTAAAGCGCGCTTTGAAAGCCGCAGGGTTTCTGATTGAGAAACTTCCCGGCCCTCCCGGCAAGCGTGAGTTCCTGAGGGCTGTTGCCCAAAAATAAATTTAGCGAATTTCAAATTGTTTATGCCCGTTTGGGGGAATTTCCTGCTTTTCCACCTTGCTAACACGAGCCCAGGACGGCCCTTCTTCGCACCAGTATACAAAGGATTCCAATGCATCAGGTGAGCCTTCTGCTACGATATAAACACTGCCATCAGGACGGTTTCTAACGTATCCTTTAATATCTAATTCTTCTGCTTTTTTCTGTGTATAATATCTAAATCCCACACCTTGTACACGGCCGAAAATCTGAAGAATGATGGCTTTTTTACTCATTTCAAGTTAATTACACCGTTAACAATAACAAACTTGAATGTTTTCAGACTGAAAAACAATCAGGTTTTGAGCAAAAGTAAAAATATTTAAGCATTGTTTATTGAAAATTTTCATATTGTTAGATTGAAACTAATTCTTGTAAATCCAAGCTACACAATTACTTATTTTGAATATAAGATATAGATATGTCTGTGTAAAAATTAAAAAACGGCAAACCTATTGACATTGCTTGAATTTTTATTAAATTTACACACATTTTTATAAAATTTTTTAATCTAAAAACATTTAATTTATGGAAACAAAATTACTTATTAAACAATTTGTGTTAAGTCTGCTTTTGCTTTTTGGCATTGGGGAATTAAACGCACAGGTTATCATTACGCAGTACTATGAAGGTGCACATAGTGATAAATATATTGAGATTACCAATATCGGCAAAACATCTGTCGATTTGAGTTCTTATTATCTGGGACGTTGGAGTAATACGGACAGTCCGGCATCA
>WFNG01000188.1 GCA_015488735.1 Bacteroidales bacterium
CGCTTGTAAATGAGCTTAGATCCTTTTGGGGTATCTTTTTTTCTATGACTCCAAAAATGTGTGTTTCAATGCTTACATGTTGCTCCGCATCGGCAAAAACATTTTCATCTTCTAATTTCTGAGCCACTTCGGTAACCTCTTCAGCAGTAATTTCCGGGATGTAATCCATAAACACCCGGATTAATTTGTTGGCCTGCTCCTCTTCTTTTCTTGCCAGAAAAGTCATTATCTGTCTGAGCAATTCTTTTTTATCTTTCATTTGATTATAATTTTGTATATCGTTGATAACATGAATGTTTCATCAGTTTGACTTTTATCATTTCATCCTATAAAAGTAGTTTAAAAATTTAATCAATCAAATTCTGTTTTCAACTGGTTTACCCATGTTTTTATCCTGTCACCGGTAAGGTTGCCTTGATTTTCCTCATCCAGGGGCAAACCGACAAACTTTTCATCAACCACAGCCTTTGATTCTTCAAAATCGTAACCATCCGTTGGAACCATGCCAACTATATCACAGCCTTTTTCTTTTATGGCTTCATATATTTCGCCAATGGCATCAACAAACGTATCAGGATAACTATCCTGGTCTCCACAACCAAAAATGGCTACTTTTTTCCCTTTTAAATCTGCGGAGGAAATTTCCGGAAGAAAATCTTCAAAATCTTCTTCCATGTCGCCGTCGTTCCACGTGGATGAAGCGAAGATAAGATTTGAAAATTGTTCAATATCACTTGCTTTTGCGCTGGCAGTATCAAAAATTTTTGCCACATCTGCACCCAGTTCTTTTTGAATTTGTTTGGCTGCTGATTCTGTGTTTCCGGTTAATGAACCGTAAAATATTCCTATGTTTTTCATCGTTTTAATCTTTAAAGTATTACAATGCAAAAATACCGACTATTTAAATTTTGGCAATACCGTAATCAGGGTATTTTATGTTAGGATATAAAAGCTGTAGCCTTCAGGTAAGTCTTTCGGGTAATCACAAACGATCAGAAATTTCTTTTTTAGGTTATTGCCCTTCTTTTTCTAATTTTGCACCCTCAAATTTCACCCATGATTAATAAAAAAGAGATAGCACGCCGACGTACGTTTGCCATTGTCAGTCACCCGGATGCAGGAAAAACCACCCTTACGGAAAAACTGTTGCTTTATGGTGGGGCCATTCAGGTTGCCGGCGCGGTAAAATCCAACAAAATCAAAAAAACAGCCACCTCCGACTGGATGGAAATAGAGCGGCAACGGGGTATTTCGGTGGCCACTTCCGTAATGGGTTTTGAATACCGCGACACCAAAATCAATATTCTGGATACACCCGGTCATCAGGATTTTGCCGAAGATACTTTCCGGACACTTACCGCCGTGGACAGCGTGATTGTGGTGATAGACGTGGCCAAAGGCGTAGAACCGCAGACCGAAAAGTTAGTGAAAGTGTGCCGTATGCGCAAGACACCTATCATGGTATTTATCAATAAGTTGGATCGCGAAGGAAAAGATGCTTTTGAGCTGTTGGATGAAATTGAGCAGAAACTGGATTTAAAAGTTACCCCGCTCAGCTGGCCCATTGGCATGGGAAGCACTTTCAAAGGCGTTTATAATATTTATTACAAGAACCTGCAGCTGTTTTCGCCCGGAAAACAAACCATCCAGGAGAGTGTCGGATTTGACGACATAAGCCAGCCCGGTCTGGAAAATTATCTGGGCGATGATGCCGGAATATTACGTGAAGAACTGGATCTCGTGCAGGGTGTTTATCCTTTCTTTCAAAAGGAAGCTTATCTTTCGGGAGCGATTTCACCCGTGTTTTTCGGCAGTGCCCTCAACAATTTCGGTGTGAAAGAGCTGTTGGATGTCTTTATCGAAATTGCACCCACCCCGCTGGGACGCGAAAGCGACAAACGTTATATAAAACCGGAAGAAGATTCATTTACCGGTTTCGTATTTAAGATTCATGCCAACATGGATCCCAAACATCGCGACCGCATTGCTTTTGTACGGGTGGTTTCGGGTGTTTTCAAACGCAACACCA
>WFNG01000189.1 GCA_015488735.1 Bacteroidales bacterium
CATTGGCCGGATTGATGATGTTATCAACGTTTCCGGGCACCGCATTGGAACTGCCGAAGTGGAAGATGCCATCAACCAGCATCCCAAGGTGATTGAATCAGCTGTGGTAGGCTATCCGCACGAAATTAAAGGTTCCGGCATTTATGCTTATGTCATTTGTGCCGAGTTGTCTGATTCGGAAAAAGAGACCATTGAAAATGAAATCAGGGCTACGGTAAATAAGTTTATCGGGCCTATTGCCAAACCGGATATGATTCAGGTTGTCAACGGATTGCCCAAGACACGTTCGGGAAAGATTATGCGGCGTATCTTGCGCAAAATTGGAGAAGGCGATGCCACTAACCTCGGTGATACTTCCACATTATTGGATCCTCATGTGGTGGAAGAAATTATCCAGGGAGCCAAAGTAGAAGTAAAACGATAGTTCAGGCTGATTTTGTGGACTGGCACTGCCAGTCCACAAAACATTAAAATTCTTTTTATTTATTCACTAAAATTTATCAAAAAATGGAAAACAAACTAGCAAATCCCGCCCCTTTGGGTCTGATGGGATTCGGAATGACTACTGTCCTGCTGAACATTCACAACGCAGGTTTCTTCCCGCTGGGATCTATGATCCTCGCTATGGGTGTATTCTATGGTGGCATTGTTCAAATTATAGCCGGTACCATGGAATTTAAAAAAGGCAATACTTTCGGAACCGTTGCTTTTACCTCTTATGGTGCTTTCTGGCTTACCCTCGTTGCACTTATCCTGTTTGGGAAATGGGGCTGGATTGGTGGAGTTAAGGAAGGTTTTTTGGGCTGGTATCTGTTTTTGTGGGGCTTATTCACTTTCTTTATGTGGATCGGAACTTTTGGAAAGAACAGGGCCTTGCAAACCGTCTTCTTCACCTTGTGGATACTCTTCTTCCTGCTGGCCATCGAAAAATGGTTTGGGATAAAAGTTGTCGGAACGATTGCCGGATTTGAAGGAATTATCTGTGGTCTTTCAGCCATATACCTTGCCATGGCTGAGGTGATTAACGAATCTCTTGGTAAAACTGTACTACCCATAGGTGCAAGGGATTAATTCTCTATATCCTTTTTGATAAAGAAAGAGGCTGTTCAAAAAGTGGGTTTCACGCAAAGTGCGCAAAACTTTAACGCAGAAAACGCAAAACTTAGATCATTATAACAAAATGATTTGCGGTCTTTGCGAATTCTTTGCGCTTTTAGCGTGAACCTTTAAAAACTATCTTTTTGAACATCCTCTTTTTTTCATTCCAGACTTTTGTTGCTGTGTTTTTTGTTTATTTTTGTTACAATCAGGAACAGTTGATTCCTTATTTTACGTCAGAGGGTAATTTTAAAAATCACATGCTATGTCTACTCGAAAACTCGATAATATTTTCAGACCAAGGCGTATAGCGCTCATTGGCGTGAATAACGATCCCAAAAGTATTGGTGGTATTACCTTTCGCAACCTGATGGAAAGTGGTTTCTCAGGAGTTATTTATCCCGTTGATGCCAAGCGAGAAGCTGTCCTCGGCATTCCCTGCTACCCTGCTGTGGATCGCCTTCCTAAAAAACCTGATCTCGCTGTTATTATGTCTCCGGCACGTGAAGTACCCGATCTGATTGACCAATGCGGACAAGCCGGTATCCATGGTATCATTATTATGTCAGCCGGATTTAAAGAGACCGGGGTTGAAGGAAAAACACTGGAAGAGGAGCTGAATCAAAGGGTGAAGAAATATAAAGAGATGCGGGTATTGGGGCCTAACAGTATGGGCGTCATTGTCCCCGGATTGAACTTAAATGTGAGCTTTGCCAGTAGCACACCGAAAAAAGGGCACATGGCTTTTATCTCACAGTCGGGTGCGTTGGGGGCAGCCTTGCTGGACTGGGCAGCGGAAACCAACGTCGGGTTCTCCTTTTTTGTCTCCATTGGGAATGCCATGGATGTAACTTTTGGTGACCTTATCGATTATTTCGGACAGGATATCAACACCTATTCTATTATCCTTTATGTGGAGACGCTGGGCAATGCTCGTCGGTTTTTGTCGGCAGCCCGCGCTTTTGCCCGTAAAAAGCCTATTATTGTCTATAAATCCGGCCGTTTTCCCGAATCGGCACAGGCTGCCTCTTCCCATACGGGCGCCATGGCTACCAAAGATAACGTTTGCGATGCTTTGCTTCGCCGTGCAGGTCTTGCCCGGGTTTACAATATGGGCAATATTTTTGATTTCAGTGATTTAGTGGGCAGGAAGAAAATCCCCAAAGGTTCCGGACTTGCTATCATTACCAATGCCGGAGGCCCCGGTGTTATGGCTACTGATGCGCTCATAACTCAGGGGGGGAAACTTGTAAAACTTTCGGATGCGGTTATCCAAAAGCTTGACAAATTGTTACCTGCATACTGGTCGCACAACAATCCTGTAGATGTTCTCGGAGATGCTTCTCCCTCTCGTGTTGGGAAAGCGGTGGAGATTGTGCTTGAAGATGAGCAAATCAATGCTGTTTTGGTGATTATCACACCCCAGGCCATGACCAAACCCGAAGCAACAGCCCGTGCCCTTATAAATATAGCTTCAAAAACCAGCAAACTTATTATGACCTCATGGATGGGAGGGCTAAACATGCACAAAAGCAACAACATCCTTAATGAAGCACAACTACCGGTTTATGCTACGCCCGAGCAGGCCATTCAGGCTTATATGACGCTGGTGCGTTATTCAAGGAAGCTGGATATGCTTTTTGAAACGCCCAAAGAAGTACCGGTGTCCTTTAGCTACGACCGCGATAAACTTCGAAAAAAATATGGCAAAGAGATTTTCCCGAAAAACCGTATTCTGTCGGAGAACGATTCCAAAATGCTTATCACGGATTATGGTATTCAGGTTACCCATCCCCAATTGGCTAAGTCCGAAGAAGAAGCGATCAGAATTGCCCATGAGAAAACCTACCCTGTTGTATTAAAAATCCAGTCTCCTGATATAACGCATAAATCGGATGTGGGTGGTGTATTGCTCAACATCGCCGGCGATGACATGTTGCGAAGTGGCTATCGTCAACTCATCGAGAATGTCCGGCATCATAAGCCTTCGGCAATTATCGACGGGGTTACCATTCAAAAAATGGCTGATACTAAAAACGCTGTAGAATTGATTGCCGGTTTTAAAAAAGAGGAAAAGTTCGGAACGGTTATGCTGGTGGGAATGGGTGGCATCACCGCTGAACTTTTCAAAGACCAGCGGTTGGAATTCCCTCCCCTCAATGAACGGCTGGCACGGCAGATGATAGAGTCGCTGAAGATTTACCCGTTGCTTAAAGGGTATCGTGGAAGTCCGCCAAAAAATATTGACAAACTTATTGAAGTCTTAATACGTCTTTCCTATCTTGCAGCAGATTATCCCGAAATAGAAGAACTGGACATTAACCCGCTTCTTGTTACGCCGGAAGATGTGATAGCCCTTGATGCCCGGATTGTTATCGACCCGGATGAACTGGGAAAAGAAACCATTGATTACAGCCATCTGCTGATACGGCCTTATCCTGAAAGATTGGTAAAAATTGCGAAACTGCGTGATGGAAAAAAGGTTACCCTTCGTCCCATAAAACCGGAAGATGAACCGCTTTGGCTGGAGATGTTGGGGAGTTGCTCCAAAGACTCCATTTATCATCGCTTTCGTTATGATTTTCACTTTAAATCACATGAAATAGCTACTGAATTCTGTTATATTGATTATGACCGCGAGATGGCTATTGTTGCCGAAGTAGAGCAAGATGGTAAACGACTTATGGTTGGTGAAGGCCGGCTTATTGCTGATCCTGATCTTGAAATGGCAGAATATGCTGTTCTGGTAGCTGACCCATGGCAGAAAAAGGATTTGGGCTTTTTGCTGACGGAATATTGCCTCCAGATTGCCCGTATTGTAGGTGTAAAACGGGTGGCCGCGGAGACCACTACTGATAACAAAGCCATGCTAAACTTATTTAAAAAGCTGGGATTTACACTGATTTTTAATGAAGATACAACAGTAACTATCTCCAAGATAATTAAACATTAGTATTTAAAATAAACAGGATTGAAGTTAACCAGAGACATTAGAAAGGCGGCTGAAATTATCAGTCAGGCAAAATATGTTGTTGTTTTTACAGGAGCTGGTATTTCTGTAGATAGTGGCCTGCCCACTTTTCGCGGTGAAGGTGGTATCTGGAAAGAGGTGGACCCCAACTATTTCAATATTGATTTTTTTCATAAGAAGCCAAAACTTACCTGGGAAATCATCAAGAAAGTTTTTTATGACCCACTCACCAGTGTGAAACCCAATATGGCACATCATATATTGTCGATTATGGGCCAGGAGGGAATTATTCAATCGATTATTACCCAAAATATTGACCATCTGCATCAGGAGGCAGGTTGCCGGAAAGTAATTGAGCTGCACGGAACCTACCGGAGACTGGTTTGTACCAAATGCTCAACGGAGTATGATTACAGCTATGCGGATTTGAAATATCTTCCCCCTACCTGCTTTGTCTGTCGCGGAGTGCTTAAACCTGACTTTGTTTTTTTCAACGAAAAGCTTTCTCCCATTGTAAAGCGAAAAGCTTTTGAAGAAGTTCAAAAAGCGGATGTGCTGCTGGTGATTGGTACCCGTGCAGAAGTTTATCCCGCCAATACGATTCCTCAGATAGCCAAAGAGAGGGGAGCTGCCATTATAGAAGTCAACCTGAATCCTTCTCCCTTCACGGACCAGTATACTGACATTTTTCTGAATATTGGTGCTGTTGATGGTATGAAACAACTTTGCCGCCTGCTCACCTGCCATCAGAATGGAAATGGTCATCCTGAGATATAAATTTCTCTGTAAAAGGCCCCTCCATGGCTAATTCCTATTTTAATACGCCGAAATTTCAGAAGCAGGTTATTATACCGATTATACATCAAAATGTCGCATATCTTCATAAAGTTCGATTTGCTCCTTTTGCTGTAATACCGGTATTAACCATTGTAAAATTTCAAATTCCTTATTGGAAATTTGAAATTACAATTGGAATTATTTGGATGTCCCGTTAGGGACAAAATATTTTTAGAAAAAAGCAAAATAAATGCTAAGTCCCGTTAGGGACGATATGTTATTGTATGTGTAATTGGGTATAGAAATTAGCCTCCTCCATTTCACCGGATGGCTTCGTGCTTTGTAACCTTTCTTTTTCTAAATTTGGGAATTCAAAAAATGAATCTGTATGACCTTTTCACCGCAAAAGAATTTTGAAGAAAGCCGGAGGCAAACCGGTTATGTTCCCCGCAAAGAAGCTTCACAGAAAATCTACAACCGGTTGGGTTTCATGTCGGGACTGGAAGTACATCAGCAGCTGCTGACCAAAGAGAAACTGTTTTGCCACTGCCCGGCAGGAATTTACAATGACGATGACGATTTTAATGCTGAAATTGTTCGCCACATGCGGCCTACGCTGAGTGAGATGGGCGAATACGACGGTACGGCACTCATGGAATTTAAAACCCGGAAAGAGATTGTCTATC
>WFNG01000190.1 GCA_015488735.1 Bacteroidales bacterium
AATCTGGTAAAATGGGAATGGAATTACGGTGATGGAAGTACCGCTTCCGGAAAGATTGTAACCCATATGTTTACTCCGGGCGCCAACGTTCAGGTTCAACTTATTGTTACTGCTGATTCTTCAGGGGTTACCTGTTCTGATACTGTTGTTAAACAAATTTTGGTACATGCACTACCTACTGTTTATGTTGCCAGTAATCCAAATCCTTCTTGTGTTACTGTCGCAGCCCGTTTTTTTGGCACCTCAGGGCAGGGAATTAAAAGTTGGCAATGGGATTTCGGTGATGGGAAATTTGATACGGTTCAAAATCCGGTACACCTCTATCCGGATACAGGCTCTTATCAGGTTGTTTTACATGCTGTTGATACCAACGGTTGTGCTAATCAAAATGCCATAGCTTATGTGCAGAATGTAAAACCCGCCCCAACATTGAATTTTTCGTGGAATATTGATCCTGCTGCCATTATTGATAACCTGCAATTTACGGCTACGGCCCAGGGTAATGTAACTGCCTGGCATTGGGACTTTGGGGATGGCGATACGGCCAATATTCAAAACCCGACACATAAATATACAGCCACAGGCAAGTATCAGGTTACACTTTCTATAGTTGTTGACGGACTGTGTACAAACGCTCTGACCAAAACAGTTTCCATTGAACCTTTGCCCGCCCCTGATTTTTCTGTTTCACCTGTTTGTATGAATGATACTACATTTTTTACAGACCTGTCCACGACACCGGTAGGAACCATCGTTACCTGGAAATGGTATTTTGGAGATGGTGACAGTTTAATTATAAACAGTCCCGACAACCCCGATGTAAAACATATTTATGGTACCCTGACCTCTTATCAGGTTACTTTGTTGACCATCAATTCGGAGGGGTATAAACGAAGCATTTCCAAAACTATTGATGTAAAGCTAAAGCCGAAAGCTGATTTTACTTTTGGAGATACCTGTTACACCAAACCCATAGCTTTTTATGACAAGTCTACCCAAAATGGGGGGGCAACCATTAATGCCTGGAGTTGGGAATTCGGAGATCCTTCCTCAGGTGTGAATGATTCTTCTTCATTACAAAACCCGACACATATTATGAGTGTCCCCGACACTTTTGCCGTAAGGCTTATAATCGCTAACCAGGATGGCTGTCGGGATACGGTTGTTCATTCTGTTGTTGTTGATCCATTGCCAGCCGTAGATTTCACTCTTTCGAAAGATTCAATTTGCCTGGGTGAGAAGATTAAATTCACAGGTCTTGCAAGAAATATAGCCTCGTGGCATTGGGATTTTGGAAACGGTGATACCTCTGTATTTCAGTCTCCTGAATACCGTTATACGAAGCCTGGCCTTTATACTGTAATATTAACGGTAAAAAATCTCAAAGGATGTAGTAACAAAATTTCGCATGATGTTTACGTTATTTCATTGCCTAAACCTGATTTTTCTTTTACCACATCCTGCATTGGTGATTCGACCTTCTTTACAGATGAGTCAATTGATTCGACAGGATATTTAGCACAATGGAACTGGAATTTTGGTGATACTGTTTCCGCTTCTGACTATTCTACTTTGCAAAACCCTGCCCATCATTATGGAAAAATAAGCAGTTATCAGGTACATCTGATTGTTGTGGATAATTTTGGCTGTCGGGATTCTACTTCAAAATTTGTAAATGTTTATGACCGTCCAAAGCCTGCCTTTACCTATATTCAGGCTTGTAACCCGGCTTCGGAAGTTCAATTTTATGACTCTTCATCTCAAGGAATCAGTAAGGCCCCGATTCAGTCGTATTTATGGAATTTTTATCAAAACGATACATCACATAAGAGAAATCCGACTTATAAATTCTTTAATTTTGATACTTGTTATCAGGTTACATTACAGGTAACTGATACCAATGGCTGTACAAGTGTTGATACCTCAAGCGTTTGTCTCAGAGATAGTTTGCGCATTGATTTTACTGCCCCGAAAACATGTTTTACACAGCCTTCGCATTTCAAGGCTTCTTATTTTCCAGCTACTGATTCTATAACCCATTATACATGGAATTTTAATGATGGTAGCAGAAAAATTAACACTTATCTTGACACGGTAAGCCATGTATTTCCGCATCCGGGAGTCTATACCGTTCAGCTAAGTGCTTCAGATACTAACGGCTGCTCCAGAATTATTACTCATAAAGTGGTTGTGGATTCCTTGCCTGTGCCCAATTTTGGTTTTGTTACACCGGCTTGTGACCAGCCCACGTTTTTCTCCGATTCATCAAAAGGTGGCGGTAATTTTATTAGCTCCTGGCAGTGGAACTTTGACGACCCGCCTTCCGGCACAGGAAACACCTCAGGTTTAAAAGACCCCAGCCATTTTTATGGACCCATGTCGGGTATTTATCAGGTCAAATTAATCGTAACGAATTTTAATGGTTGTATCGATTCAATTACAAAACCGGTTAGACGTCCTTCGTGCCTGGCAATATATTTTAAGGTGAACGCGGGAACTTCCTGTGCAAAAAATACCATTTATTTTAAAGAGCATAGTGTATTGCATTCTACGCATGGCCACATTACACAATGGCATTGGGATTTTGGGGATGGTCATTCGCAGACCTATCAGACTGTTCCTGATTCTGTAGTACATACCTACATGCACGGCGGTGCATTTAATGCGTCGCTTACGGTAACGGCACAAGTTAACGGAATTGATTTTAGCGTAGCTCATGATTCCACTGTTGTGGTTCACCCAACGCCCACCGCTTTTTTTGATGCTTCGAACCTTTGCCTCAGTGGTAAAACGGCTTTTACCGATAAAAGTAAGGGAAATGGTTCTCCTGTTACGCAATGGGTGTGGCATTTTAATGACCAGGCCGGCAGTAATGATACTTCCGTTTTGCAAAACCCGGTTCATGTTTTCTCTAAGGTATCCCAATATAATGTTCAACTTATTGCCGGTAATCGTTTTGGTTGTATCGACTCTGTTACTCAATCTGTAGATATTGCTCCATCACCCAGGGCTGATTTTTCGTTTGGGAAAGCATGTTCGGGGCAGATGGTTCAGTTTTCTGATTCCTCAAAAACGGCCGGTACCAATTTGATAAACTGGCAATGGACCTTTAATGATTCATACACTTCACAGGACTCAGCTTTAGCCCGAGACCCCAAGCACTTATTTGATTCTACAGGGACTTACCTTGTCCGGCTTGTGGTTACAGATAACCATTATTGTCGTGATACTGTGGCTAAGCCGGTAGAAGTGCATCCGACACCTCGTGCTTACTTTAATATTTTGTATAACTACCGGGGAGTTACGGGTCAGGCCTTTATGGAAAATATGTCAACTGGGGCTGCCAGCTATTTTTGGAATTTTGGAGATGGTAACACTTCAACGGAGAAAAGTCCTGTTAACCAGTATCAAACCGGGGGTGTTTATAATATTATTTTGGTTGCCACTAGCAAGTATCAATGTTCGGATACAGCCACTAAGGTATATGATATGACATTGGGATTGTACATTCCCAATTCATTTGCTCCTGATAGCGATGTTCCCGGAACGAATATTTTTAAGCCAAAAGGGATTCATTTAAAGGAGTATTTAATACAAGTATATAGTTCGTGGGGAACCTTACTTTGGGAAAGCCGAAAACTATCGGCTGATGGAGCTCCTGTTGAAGGATGGGATGGAACATACAGAGGCCAGCCAATGCCTGCCGGAACTTATCTTTGGCGGGTTTCGGCCAAATTTATTGATAACACTTTTTGGACTGGCTCAAACAATGGAGACGGTAATCTGAAACCTTATGGAACACTTACCCTGATTCGCTGAGGGGGCAAACGAAAAAAGAAGAATTATGTTTAGAGCTATAAATATTCGGGTTTTACTTGTTTTCATGCTGGCATGTGCAATGTTTGATGCTCAGGCGCAGGATGTGAATTTCTCGCAATTTTTCAATAATCCTACTTATTACAATCCGGCTTACGTTGGCTTGACTACCGGGCTTAAACTCAGACTGGATGTTCGTAAACAGTGGACAGGCTTATCGGGTGAATACCATACTTTTTCCTTTAGTGCAGATATTGCTGATCGCAATATACCCGGGGCAGGAGGTATCGGTTTTATTGCTACTTCTAACACAGAGGGGATGGGAATGATAAGATCGACAACAATTGGCTTTATTCCTGCTGTACGTATTCGGGTTAACCGGTTTTCCATCTTCCAGCTCGGAGCGTTGATATCTGTTGTAACAAAACAGGTTGACTGGAACAATATGGTTTTTTCTGATCAGCTTGATCCCCGTCTTGGATACATAGGCCCCAGCTCATTCCCAACACCTGGAAATAAGCCGGTGGTATTTCCTGATTTTTCTATCGGAGGTATTTATCAAATAAAAAGTAGAAATGTTGTAGGTACTTTTGGTGTAGCCGTTCATCACATCACACAACCTGACCAATCTTTTTTGCAAAATGTTTCTCCTTTACCACGAAAATGGGTAGCACATATGGATTTTATTATTGATTTCCAACGTAATCGTGGTTATTATAACCGGGCAAGAGACATAAAATTGGACCCCGGCATTTTATATCAGACACAGGCAAACATGAGTTTGTTCGCTCTTGGCGCCAATGCGTATTTTTCCGATGTTTATGTTGGTATGTGGTACCGTAATGAAGTTTTCCTGAAGACAAGCTTTACAAATTTTGTCTGGCTTGTTGGTTTGAACATTCCGTTTAACAGCAATACCCGAATGAAGCTAATGTATTCTTTCGATATGAATACATCACGGAATACAAACTTTACAGGTCCGTCGCATGAGGTAAGTTTGATTTTTGAATTTGGTAAAGCCCGCTTAATTAATCCCAACAAGATAAGGGTTCCCATGCGCTCACAGAGTTCGCTGGAATGTTCTCCTTTTTAATAAACTCTTTCCAAAAAGACGAAAACAAAAAAACCGGAAGAACTCCGGCTTTCGTGGGACATACTGGATTCGAACCAGTGACCCCCGCCCTGTCAAGGCGATGCTCTAAACCAACTGAGCTAATGTCCCTTTAAAGAAAAACGGTGGGACATATTGGATTCGAACCAATGACCCCTGCTCTGTGAAAGCAATGCTCTAAACCAACTGAGCTAATGTCCCGTTTTTTAGTTGAACGCCCAAACCTTTCTTCCGTTTTGGGTCTGCAAAAGTAAAAAAATCTTTGATAAATAAATTCTCTTTTAAGATTTTGTTATCATTTCTTATCTTTGTCAGGAATAAAAAATTAACCCATAATGAAAAAAATATTACAATTGTCTCTGGCATTCCTCATGCTGGGTAGCCAGCTTGCTTTTGCGCAAACTGAAAAAAAAGATGTAAACCTCCGGGATTTGTGGACCAATTACACGCTTTATCCCAAAACTGTTCATGGTATTGTTTCTCTGAACAATGGAAAACAGTACACAGAGATTAAAAATGGTTCTATCGTTGTGTATGATTATGCAACAGGCGATTCCGTTACTACTCTGGTCAATGGCAAAGACCTTATTCCGGCAGGGAAAAAGAAACCCATCCACATTGGTAATTTTTCGGTGAACAAACAGGAAACAGAATTTATTTTCCCCACTCAAACCGAAAAAATTTACCGTCATTCCCGAATTTCGTATGATTACATTTGGAATACCCAAACCAAAAAGCTGACTCCCTTGTCTGACAAGGGAAAGCAACGGTTGGCCGATTTCTCTCCTGATGGTACCAAAGTGGCCTTTGTCAGAAATAACAATATTTTCATCAAGGACTTGAAAACCGGCAAAGAAAAACAAATTACTTTTGATGGGAAAAAGAACAATATTATAAATGGTACCTGCGACTGGGTTTACGAAGAAGAATTCAGTTTTACCAAAGCTTTTTTCTGGTCGCCCGATGGGAAAAAGATTGCTTTCTACCATTTTAATGAAAGTAAAGTGAGACAATATACGTTACCTTTTTATCACAAAAACAGTCCTTATCCTGAGGAATATACCTACAAATATCCTGTGGCCGGAGAAAATAACTCCATCGTGCAGATATATACCTATGACCTGGCAACGGGAAAGACTGTTAAAATGGATGTTGGAAGTAATACAAATCAGTATATTCCACGCGTAAAATGGACTACACAACCAAATAGCCTGGCCATTGAACGTCTTAACCGTCTGCAAAACCATTTGGATATTCTGGTTGCCAATGCATCTACAGGAGCATCGAAAATCATTTATACAGAAAACAACAAATATTATATCGATATCACTGATGATCTGACTTTCTTGCCTGATGGTAAGCATTTTCTTATGACTTCCGAAAAAGGTGGTTACAATGCCATTTATTTGTGTAGCACGGATGGGAAAAAGGAAAAACAGCTCACCAAAGGGGATTGGGATGTTACCCAGGTTTACGGATATAATCCCGAAAGAAAGCTGGTTTATTTCCAGGCAGCCAAAACTTCGCCACTGGACAGGGATATTCTGGCAGTGAACCTGAGAGGTAAAATACGCCGGATTTCCACACATACAGGTACCAATGATGGCAACTTCAGCAGGAGTTTCGACTATTATATTAACACCTGGAGCAATGCCAACACACCACCTTATATTACAGTAAACAATTATAATGGAAAAGTAATTCGCGTGTTACAGGATAACAAAGCATTTATCAAGAAGATGCAGGGGCTCAATCTGAGCAAACAGGAGTTCTTCACACTTCAATCTCCCGAATTCAAACTTCCTAATGGCAAACAGGTTGCATTAAATGCCTGGATCATTAAACCACCGCATTTTAATCCAAACAAAAAGTATCCGGTTCTAATGTATGTATATGGTGGTCCCGGTATTCAAACAGTGAACAATTCATGGGGATGGAGTAACTATTTCTGGTTTCAGATGTTGGCCGAAAAAGGTATTATCGTTATTTCTGTGGATAACCGTGGAACCGGTGCTCGCGGAGAGCTGTTTAAAAAGATGACCTATCTGCAGTTGGGGAAATATGAAATAGCTGACCAGATTGAAGCAGCGCGTCTGATTGGGAAATTCCCATATGTTGACAGTACGCGTATCGGAATTTTCGGCTGGAGCTACGGTGGTTTTATGGCCAGCCTTGCCATTACCAGAGGTGCAGATGTGTTTAGTACGGCTGTAGCCGTGGCACCGGTTACTAACTGGCGGTATTATGACAATATTTATACCGAACGCTATATGCGTACGCCAAAAGAAAATCCGGAAGGATATGATGCCAACTCACCCCTCAAGTATGTGAATGACATAAAAGGCCATTACCTGCTCGTTTTTGGCAGTGGTGACGACAATGTACATCCCATAAACTCTATGCGGATGATTTCGGCTTTGGTCAGTGCTAACAAGCAGTTTAATTTGATGGTATATCCTAACAAAAATCATAGTATCTATGGCGGGAATACACGTTATCATCTGTATACTAAAATGACGGATTTCATTTTGAAATACCTGAAATAAAGGATATTAAGCCCTGAAAAATTACATCTGCCGTTGGCGTAATTTTTGCCAATGAAGTTGAGCCCCCTGCGGGAGGGATGGAAACGGGCAGCCCATAGTGATGAGGCGGAATGGAGGCTTGTGAGGGCGGGGCGACGACAGGAGCCCCCGCAAACACATAGCCGACACCGCCGAAGCACGAGGACTGTGAGTGGACAGCCCGTGAAAGCCTTGTGTGCAGGCCCGCCCAAAAACAGAAAATTCTTTTTGCTGTTTTTTACCCGTTAATTCAAAAATTTTATACTTTTGCCGCTCAAAGTAATCATTTGATTTATTATTAACTAAAAAGAAAGTAGGTACTTAAAATGATTATTATTCCCGTAAAAGAAGGCGAAAACATCGACAGAGCCCTGAAACGTTTTAAACGTAAGTTTGAAAAAACTGGTGCTATGCGTGCGCTTCGTGCCGGCCAACGCTACACGAAACCTTCCGTCAGAAGAAGGGAAGAGAAGCTGAAGGCAATTTATATTCAGCAGCTCCGCCAGGCCGAACAAGGCTAATTAAGCTTTTTTAAGGATTTTCGTAAGAAAAAACTTTGATTCAGTTAAAAGATTTCTTATCTTTGAATCAAAGTTTTTTTCTTTTATATATGAGTGTGAATCAATTTATAAGATACCTGCAAACTGAAAAACGGAGCTCCGTTCACACTGTCCTTGCCTACCAAAAGGATCTTAAAAGTTATAGTGCTTTTCTCGAAGAACAATTTGATTTGACCTGTCCGGAAGATGCCAACATGGAGATGGTTCGCTCGTGGATTGTGGACCTTATGGATAATAAGCTTTCTCCACGTAGTGTGAACAGAAAAATAAGCTCACTCAAAGCCTATTACAACTATCTTCTCAAAAGTGGTGTTATTGAGAAAACGCCTATGCAGAATATCCATAGTTTGAAACGGGGAACGTCTTTACCTGTTTACGTGGACCAGGATAAAATGCATACCTTATTAAAAGAGTTGCTTCCCGGAGATGATTTTGCATCGCTACGCGATCGTATGGTTATCCTGATTTTGTACGCTACGGGAATTCGCCTTGGCGAGTTGATTTCTTTAAAAATTTCTTCCATTGATTTTGCCGGTAACCGGTTAAAAGTGGTTGGTAAAAGGAATAAAGAACGTATTATTCCGTTCTCTGAAAGTATGAAAGGCGAGATGCAGGCATATATAAAAGTAAAAGATGAAAAGTTCCCGAGGGCCGGCGAGTGGCTGATTGTTACCAGCAAAGGTGAGAAAGCTTATCCCAAACTTATTTATCGTATTGTGCATACCGCGCTCACCGGTTACACTGCCACGCGTAAAAGTCCGCATGTGCTCAGGCACACCTTTGCCACGCACCTTATGAATAACGGTGCTTCGCTGAATGCTATTAAAGATTTACTGGGACATGTCGATCTTTCGGCCACCCAAATTTACACGCATACCAGCGTAGAACAGTTAAAATCAATATATACGCAAGCCCATCCCCGGGCTTATTTAAAAAAGGAGGTTAATTATGAAAATTAATGTAAAATCAGTGCGCTTCAAGGCAGATCAAAAGCTTGAAGATTTCATTGAAAAGAAGCTGCAGAAGTTTTTTGGATTTCATGAGCAGATTCTGGATGCAGATGTTGTATTGAAATTGGACAACAACGAAACCCGCGAAAACAAAATTGCAGAAATTCGTCTTATGCTCAAAGGAGAAGAATTGTTTGCCAAGAAAGAAAGTAAAGCTTTTGAGGAGTCTGTTGATCAGGCAATCGATGCCCTAAAAAAACAGATAGGAAAGTACAAAGAAAAGTTTAAAAAATAAATTTAAAAATTTTTAAAGAATAGTTTGGTAATTCCAACTAAACATTATATTTTTGCAGACCTTTTTGAGAAGAGGTCTGCTTTTTTGTAGAACGTTCTGAAAGTACTGCTAATAAAGCAAACAAACTGAGGAGAGGCAACAGATTAAACTGCCAGCATAGCTCAGTTGGCCAGAGCAGCTGATTTGTAATCAGCCGGTCGGGGGTTCGAATCCCTCTGCTGGCTCAGTTCATTAACATTTTGAAAAATATGGGGGGATACCGAAGCGGTCAAACGGGGCAGACTGTAAATCTGTTGGCTTAGCCTTCGGAGGTTCGAATCCTCCTCCCCCCACCAGAGCAAGGGAAAAGGTAAAAGAGAAAAGTAAAAAGGTGAAAGCAGGAAGGTATTAACTTAAACTTTTAACTTGGAATTTTTAACTTTTAACTTGGGATTTGTATTGCGGGAGTAGCTCATCTGGTAGAGCGACAGCCTTCCAAGCTGTAGGTGGCCGGTTCGAGCCCGGTTTCCCGCTCTGGTTTTGCCGGGGTAGCTCAGGGGTAGAGCACTTCCTTGGTAAGGAAGGGGTCACGAGTTCAATTCTCGTCCTCGGCTCTGAATAGAATAGAATAGAAGAAATAGAAGTAAAGTAATAAAACAAACATTAATTTTTTAACATTTTTAATATGGCTAAAGAAAAATTTGAACGTTCCAAACCGCACGTAAATATTGGAACTATCGGTCACGTTGACCATGGGAAAACCACTTTAACGGCTGCCATTACGCTAACACTTCAAGATCAAGGTTTGGCAGATTTTGCATCCTTCGAGTCCATTGATAATGCACCTGAAGAAAAAGAGAGAGGAATTACTATTAATACTGCTCACGTTGAGTACCAGACGGCTAATCGTCACTATGCTCACGTTGACTGCCCCGGTCACGCTGACTATGTGAAAAACATGGTTACTGGTGCTGCCCAGATGGACGGTGCTATTTTGGTTGTGGCTGCTACAGATGGTCCTATGCCTCAAACCCGCGAGCATATCTTGCTGGCACGTCAGGTTGGTGTCCCCCGTATCGTTGTTTTCATGAATAAAGTGGACTTGGTTGATGATGAAGAACTCCTTGAAATTGTTGAAATGGAGATTCGTGATTTGCTGAGTTTCTACGGCTTCGATGGCGACGAAACACCTATCATCCAGGGTTCCGCTTTGGGCGCTTTGAATGGTGAAGAAAAATGGCGTAAAAAAGTTATCGAACTGATGGATGCCTGTGACGCCTGGATTCCCTTGCCGGTTCGCGACGAACACAAACCTTTCCTCATGCCTGTTGAAGATGTATTTTCTATTACAGGTCGTGGTACCGTTGCTACCGGAAGAATTGAAACAGGAATTATTCACACAGGTGATCCCGTTGAAATTATCGGTATGGGTGCCGAAAAAATGAAATCAGTTGTTACCGGTGTTGAAATGTTCCGCAAGATTCTTGATGAAGGTATGGCTGGTGACAATGCAGGTCTGCTTTTACGCGGTGTTGATAAGGATAAAATCAAAAGGGGGATGGTTATTTCCGCTCCCGGAACGGTTACCCCTTATAACCATTTCAAAGCTGAGGTTTATATTTTGAAAAAAGAAGAAGGTGGTCGTCATACTCCTTTCCATAACAAATACCGTCCGCAGTTTTATTTCAGAACAACTGACGTTACCGGAGAAGTTTTCCTCCCCGAAGGAATCGAAATGGTGATGCCGGGAGATAATGTTACGATTGAGGTTAAACTCATTTCTGACATTGCCATGAACAAAGGTCTGCGTTTCGCTATCCGCGAAGGTGGCCGTACTGTTGGTGCTGGTCAGGTAACTGAAATTATCGACGACTAATATTTATAAACGGCATTATGGTGAAAGGTGTCCTGATAAATAACGGGATACCTTTTATCTGCTGAAATAGTTGGATACGGGTGTAGCTCAATTGGTAGAGTAGTGGTCTCCAAAACCATTGGTTGTGGGTTCGATTCCTACCACCCGTGCAAAACGAAGAAAAATGGCAAAATTTAGTATTGTTAGCTACCTGAAAGAAGTTAATAACGAATGGATGCATAAAGTATCCTGGCCTACTTGGAGTGAGCTGCAGAACAGTGCGATTGTGGTATCTATTGCTTCCCTTTTAATAGCCATTGTGGTCTATTTGATGGATATCTCATGGTCAACAATTTTACAATGGTTTTACGGCCTTTTTTAATATGTTGTGGCGTACAGTTCGAATTAAATATATTTTTAACTTGTTAGTAACTAAACAGAACCTGGCTGTAAGATGAACGAAGATTCCGGTAAAAAATGGTATGTTGTCAGAGCCATCAGTGGTAAAGAGAAGAAGGTGAAAGAACGCCTTGAAAATGAAATTAAACGTCTCGGAATTGAGGGTTATATTTCGCAGGTTCTCATTCCCACTGAGAAAGTTTACCAAATCCGTAAGGGAAAAAAGATCAGCAAAGAGCGGAACTATTTTCCCGGATATGTTTTGGTAGAGGCTGAGCTTACCGGCGAAATCCCTCACATCATTCGCAATATCCCCGATGTACTCGGTTTTCTGGGTACCCGTGGCAAAGCCGATCCTATCCGTCCTGCCGAAGTGAAACGCATCCTTGGAAAAGTAGATGAGTTGGCAGAACAGGGTGAGGAGGTAAATATTCCGTTTATTGTGGGTGAGACCGTTACCGTTGTCGATGGTCCATTCAACAGTTTCAGTGGTGTTATCGAGGAAATTAACGAAGAGAAGAAGCGTTTGAAAGTAATGGTGAAAATCTTCGGTAGAAAAACCCCGCTGGAACTTGGCTTTATGCAGGTGGAGAAAGAATAGTTAGTAACTTATTTTAAACAATGGGTTTAAAATGGCAAAAGAAATTAGTGGATTAATTAAACTACAGATTAGAGGCGGTGCTGCAAACCCATCACCTCCCGTTGGACCGGCTTTAGGTGCCAAAGGGGTGAATATCATGGAGTTCTGTAAACAGTTTAATGCGCGTACACAGGATAAGGCTGGTAAAGTCATTCCTGTTATCATTACTGTTTTTAAGGACAAATCCTTTGAGTTCATCATCAAGACGCCTCCGGTTGCTGTACAAATCATGGAAGCTGCAAAGCTGAAAAAAGGTTCTGCTGAACCTAACCGTGTGAAAGTGGCCAGTATTTCCTGGGAACAGGTGAAAACCATTGCCGAAGCAAAGATGAAAGACTTAAATGCTTTCACCGTTGAATCTGCTATGCACATGGTTGCTGGTACGGCAAGGAGTATGGGAGTGATTGTTAAAGGCGAATTCCCCGCAAATTAAAAATCTGTTAACTAGGAGGAGAATATGGCAAAATTGTCAAAAAAACACAAAGAAGCTTTGTCCAAATTCGAAAAGAATAAAGAGTACTCCTTAGCAGAAGCTATAGAATTGGTAAAAAGTATTACTTATACCAAGTTTGATGCTTCTGTAGATCTTAGTGTACGTCTCGGCGTTGACCCTCGTAAAGCCAACCAAATGGTAAGGGGCTCTGTTACCCTGCCTCACGGTACTGGTAAAGAGTTAAAAGTGCTCGTGTTATGTACACCGGATAAGGAGGAAGAAGCCAAAGCAGCCGGTGCTGATTTCGTTGGTCTTGATGAATATGTTCAAAAGATCAAAGGAGGATGGACCGATGTAGATGTTGTAATTACAATGCCGAGCGTTATGCCAAAAGTTGGTGCTCTTGGCAGGATTTTGGGTCCCAGGGGTTTGATGCCAAACCCTAAGACTGGTACTGTAACAATGGAGATTGGCTCGGCTGTGAAAGCTGCCAAAGCAGGTAAAATCGATTTTAAAGTAGACAAATACGGTATTATTCATTCTGCTGTCGGAAAAGTGAGCTTTGATGAAGCACAGCTTTCTGATAATGCAAATGAATTGCTGAATGCTATTGTAAAATTGAGACCTTCTTCCGCCAAAGGAACCTATGTGAAGAGTATCTATTTGTCAAGTACAATGAGTCCGGGTATTGCAATTGATACAAAATCGGTTAACGCCTAGATAAAAACAAGCGATTGTTATGAGAAAAGAAGACAAAAAGCAACTTATTGAATCTTTAACCAAACAGCTGGCTAAGCATAATAATTTTTATCTTGCTGATACTTCTACATTAAATGCTGAAGATACCAGTAACCTGAGAAGAATGTGCTTTAACCGTGGCATTGAAATGCGGGTGGTGAAAAATACCCTCCTGCGTAAAGCCTTGGAGCAATCGGAAAGAGAATTTGATGAGTTATACGGAACACTAAAAGGAAATACATCCCTTATGTTTGCCGAGGCCGGTAGTGCACCTGCCAAATTGATTAAAGAATTCAGAAAAAAATCAAAATACCCCATCCTGAAAGCGGCATTTATTGAAGAAATGACCTACGTTGGTGATGAACAACTTGATTTCCTGGCTTCTATTAAATCAAAAGACGAACTGATAGCCGATGTGGTTGCCTTGCTACAAGCACCTATGAATAACGTGCTTTCTGCATTGAAATCCGGTGGTAATAAATTATCCGGAATTCTTGAAACCTTATCTGAAAAAAGCGAATAAGGGAAAAAACGAATTATAAACAAGCATTAATAACACAATTTAAATTATAACAAAATGGCAGATTTAAAAGCATTTGCAGAACAATTGGTTAATCTTACTGTTAAAGAAGTAAATGAACTGGCTGAGATTCTGAAAGAAGAGTATGGTATTGAACCCGCTGCTGCTGCAGTAGTCGCAGGACCCGCAGCAGGCGCTGCCGATGGTGGTGCCGAAGAAGAACAAACATCTTTTGATGTTATTCTGAAAGCTGCAGGACAATCGAAACTCGCTGTTGTAAAACTAGTTAAAGAATTGACCAGTTTAGGTCTGAAAGAATCAAAACAACTGATTGATTCCGCCCCTAAAGCTATCAAAGAAGGCGTAAGCAAAGATGAAGCCGAAGCTTTGAAAGCACAGCTTGAAGAAGCCGGTGCTGAAGTGGAGGTCAAGTAATACTTTATTTCTATTCAATTGGCAACCTCTGTCCCGTTCGCGGGTCAGAGGCTCGCCTATTTGTTCTTTTACATCATTCTTTCATTATTTGCCGGTAACTCTTTGAAATATGCCGGCTTGTTCATCACTTAAAACTATTGTGCCTTGGCTGGAATCAAAACCGAAAGAATCAATTTCGCATCTACAAAGAATCTGATGCGTTATCCGAATTTCCTGGATATTCAATTAAAATCTTTTCAAGATTTTTTTCAACTGGAAACCAACACGGAAAATCGTATTAACGAAGGCCTTTTTAAGGTTTTTTCAGAGAATTTCCCTATTACAGATGTGAGAAATAATTTTGTTCTTGAATTTTTAGACTATTTTGTTGATCCTCCGCACTATACAATCGACGAGTGTATTGATCGCGGATTAACTTATAGTGTACCTCTCAAAGCAAAATTAAAACTTTATTGTACCGATCCCGAACATGAGGATTTTGAAACTATTGTTCAGGATGTCTATTTGGGCATGATCCCTTATATGACCCCCCGCGGTACTTTTATTATTAATGGTGCCGAACGGGTTATCGTCTCTCAGTTGCACCGGTCTCCTGGTGTATTCTTCGGACAGCACCGGCATGCGAATGGTACGCAGTTATTCTCTGCCAGAATTATTCCTTTTAAAGGTTCCTGGATGGAGTTTTCTACGGATATCAATAACATTATGTATGCTTATATTGACCGTAAAAAGAAACTGCCTGTCACTACTTTGCTTCGTGCTATTGGTTACGAAACAGACCGTGATATCCTTGAGATTTTTGATCTCGCCGAAGAAGTAAAGGTGAGTAAGGCAGGCCTTAAACGTGTTTTGGGACGAAGCCTTGCTGCCCGTGTTGTGCGTTCGTGGTTTGAGGACTTTGTGGATGAAGATACCGGTGAAGTGGTAACCATCGAACGTAACGATGTTATCATCGAACGCGAAACTGTTCTCGAAACAGAGCATATCCAGAAAATTATTGATGCCGGCGTTAAAACAGTGCTTCTACACAAAGAAGATGGCAGTATTAACGACTATTCCGTTATTTTTCAGACACTACAGAAAGATACTACAAACTCCGAAAAAGAAGCGGTTGAATACATCTATTTCCAGCTTCGTAATGCCTTGCCTCCTGACGAAGAGACAGCCCGCAGCGTTTTCGACAGACTTTTCTTTTCTGATAAGCGTTACGACCTCGGCGAAGTTGGCCGTTACCGTATCAACAAAAAACTGGAACTGAATACGCCTATGGATGTGCGTGTTCTTACCAAAGAAGACATTGTTCTGATTATTAAGCAACTCGTTAAGCTGCTGAACCAGAAGACTATTGTTGATGACATCGACCACCTGAGTAACCGTCGTGTACGAACCGTAGGCGAACAGCTTTATTCGCAGTTTGGTGTCGGCCTTGCCCGTATGGCCCGGACTATTCGCGACCGTATGAATGTGCGGGACAATGAAGTGTTTACACCTACCGACCTGATTAATGCCAAGACTTTGTCTTCGGTAATTAACTCGTTCTTTGGTACCAACGCTTTATCTCAGTTTATGGATCAGACGAACCCACTTTCCGAAATTACGCATAAACGCCGTATTTCCGCACTCGGACCTGGTGGCCTGTCGCGCGAAAGAGCCGGTTTTGAGGTTCGTGACGTTCACTACACACACTACGGAAGACTCTGTACCATCGAAACACCTGAAGGCCCGAATATTGGACTTATTTCCTCTTTGTGTGTATATGCAAAAATTAATCATCTCGGTTTCATCGAAACACCTTACCGCAAGGTGGTCAAGGGAATTATCGATTACAAACACAATCCCATTTATCTGAGTGCCGAGGAAGAAGAAGATAAAATTATCGCCCAGGCAAATACTGTCGTGGACGATGCCGGAACTTTTGTCAACGATAAGGTAAAAGTCCGTTATCAGGCTGATTATCCTATCACTCCGCGTGAGGAAGTTGACCTTATCGACATTGCCCCTAACCAGATTGCTTCTATTGCTGCTTCCAGTATTCCTTTTCTGGAACACGATGATGCCAACCGTGCTTTGATGGGTTCTAACATGATGCGCCAGGCCGTACCATTGCTGAATCCGGAAGCACCTATTGTGGGTACCGGTATTGAAGCAGACATTGCACATGACTCGCGTGTTTTGGTTATGGCCGAAGGCGATGGCGTTGTGGAATACGTGGATGCCAGAAAAATCGTTATTCGTTATTCTCGTGATGAGATGGAAAAACTTGTCAGTTTTGATGACGATGTTAAAGAATATACCTTGACTAAATTCCGCCGGACAAACCAGAATACTTCCATAAACCTGAGGCCAATTGTGCGTGCCGGGGATAAGGTTGTAAAAGGTCAGCCTTTGTGTGAAGGTTACGGTACAGAAGGGGGCGAACTTGCACTCGGCCGAAACCTGAAAGTGGCTTTCATGCCCTGGAAAGGTTATAACTATGAGGATGCTATCGTGATTTCCGAAAAGGTTGTTAAAGATGATATTTTTACTTCTGTACACGTTGAAGAATTTACACTGGAAGTGCGTGATACCAAAAGAGGTATTGAAGAACTTACCAACGATATTCCAAACGTAAGCGCTGAAGCAACCAAAGACCTCGATGAGAATGGTCTGATTCGTGTGGGTGCTGAAGTGAATGAAGGCGATATCCTTATCGGAAAAATTACACCGAAAGGGGAGAGCGATCCTACTCCGGAAGAGAAACTATTGCGTGCCATCTTCGGTGATAAAGCCGGTGATGTTAAAAATGCCTCCCTTAAAGCACCGCCTTCACTTAAAGGTGTGGTACTGAAAAAGGACTTGTTTTCAAGAGCTGTCAAAAGTTCTAAAAACAAAGCTATTGAGAAGGAAGTGATTACCGCTTTGGATGAAGAATATAACAAAAAGTTTGCAGAATTAAAATCCAAGCTTGTTGACAAACTGACCGTTTTGGTAAGTAACCGTACTTCTCAGGGAGTTACCAATGTCTTTGGCGATGTGGTTGTCCCTACCAAAACCAAGTTTACACAGAAAATTCTTCACACGCTGGATTATATTAATATTAATGCCAGTAAGTGGACCACGGATAGTGCTAAGAATGAGCTGATTAAAATTCTGCTCAATAACTATAATATAAAGTACAAAGAACTGCTGGGTGTTTATAACCGTAAGAAATTTGTAGCCAGCGTTGGTGACGAACTTCCCAACGGTATCGTTCAGATGGCTAAGGTTTATATCGCCAAGAAGCGTAAGTTAAAAGTAGGTGATAAAATGTCAGGCCGTCATGGTAACAAAGGGATTGTCGCACGTATCGTCCGTGAAGAGGATATGCCGTTTATGGAGGATGGAACACCTGTTGATATTGTCCTGAACCCTCTTGGCGTACCTTCGCGAATGAACCTGGGGCAGATTTACGAAACCGTTCTTGGCTGGGCAGGTAAAGTACTTGGACTGAAGTTTGCCACTCCAATTTTTGATGGCGCCACGGAAGCCCAGATTAATGATTACATGCAACAGGCCGGCTTACCTGAAAATGGAAGCGTTTATCTTTATGATGGTGGTACCGGCGAACGTTTCGACCAGCCGGCAACAGTGGGTTATATCTACATGATTAAACTCCACCACTTGATTGATGACAAAATGCATGCCCGCTCCATCGGGCCATATTCGCTTATTACACAGCAACCTTTGGGCGGTAAAGCCCAGTTTGGTGGCCAGCGTTTTGGTGAAATGGAGGTATGGGCACTGGAAGCTTTTGGCGCTGCAAACATTCTGCAGGAAATACTTACCGTGAAGTCGGACGACGTAAACGGCAGGGCCAAAGCCTACGAAGCGATTGTAAAAGGTGAAAATATGCCTACACCCGGAATGCCCGAGTCGTTTAATGTACTGGTACATGAACTGCGCGGGCTGGGACTGGAAATCAGCTTCGATAAGTAATTTAATTTGATTCTCATAAAATAAAAATCTGATATGGCTTTCAGACAAGATAGTAAAGTACCGGATAGTTTTAATAAAATAACCATCAGTCTTGCTTCACCAGAGTCTATTCTGGAACGGTCGCATGGAGAGGTGTTAAAACCCGAAACCATCAACTACCGTACCTATAAACCGGAGCGTGACGGGCTTTTCTGCGAAAGAATTTTCGGACCTGTAAAGGATTACGAATGTCATTGCGGAAAATACAAACGCATTCGCTACAAAGGCATCGTTTGCGACCGTTGTGGTGTAGAAGTTACCGAGAAAAAGGTGAGACGTGAAAGAATGGGGCACATCGAACTTGTGGTTCCCGTGGTTCACATTTGGTTCTTCCGTTCTTTACCGAATAAAATTGGGGCGCTCCTCGGAATCCAGACCAAAAAACTGGAATCTATTATTTACTACGAACGCTACGTCGTCATCAACCCCGGTATTAAAGAGGTGGATGGTGTCAAAAAAATGGACTTCCTCACCGAAGAGGAATACCTGAACATTCTGGATACAATACCGCCGGAAAATCAGTATCTCGATGATACAGATCCGGATAAATTTGTTGCAAAAATGGGTGCCGAAGCAGTTCACGATTTGCTCATGCGTATCGACCTGGATAAAGAATCTTTTGAATTGCGTCACAAAGCAAATACGGAGACTTCACAGCAGCGTAAAGCCGAAGCGTTGAAACGTCTGCATGTTTATGAAGCTTTCCGCGATGCCCGTAAACGTAAGGAAAATCGTCCGGAATGGATGATTGTGAAGATTGTTCCGGTTATCCCCCCCGAACTAAGACCACTGGTGCCATTGGATGGTGGCCGTTTTGCCACTTCCGACCTCAACGATCTTTACCGCAGGGTTATTATCCGTAACAACCGGTTGAAACGACTGATTGAGATAAAAGCTCCCGATGTCATCATGCGTAATGAAAAACGTATGCTTCAGGAAGCTGTTGACTCGCTTTTTGACAACTCACGGAAATCAAGTGCGGTTAAAACCGATTCAAACCGTCCGCTCAAATCATTGAGCGATAGTTTGAAAGGAAAACAGGGGCGTTTTCGTCAGAACCTGTTGGGAAAACGTGTTGACTACTCCGGCCGTTCGGTAATTATTGTCGGCCCTAAGCTGAAAATGAACGAATGTGGCCTGCCGAAAGATATGGCTGCCGAGCTTTTCAAACCTTTTATTATCCGCAGACTGCTTGAGCGCGGTATCGTTAAAACGGTGAAATCCGCCAAGAAAATTGTGGAGAGAAAAGATGCTGTTGTTTACGACATCCTCGAAAATATCCTGAAAGGGCATCCTGTGTTACTCAACCGTGCGCCTACGTTGCACCGTTTGGGTATTCAGGCTTTCCAGCCCATCCTTGTTGAAGGCAAGGCTATCCAGCTTCACCCACTGGCCTGTACGGCTTTTAACGCTGACTTCGACGGTGACCAGATGGCTGTTCATTTGCCTTTGGGTAATGCGGCTGTTCTTGAAGCACAGGTATTGATGCTGGCTTCACACAATATTCTGAATCCTGCCAATGGTGCGCCTATTACCGTTCCTTCACAGGACATGGTACTTGGATTGTATTACATTACCAAGGCCAGGAAAAGTACCGAAGCATTCCCCATTAAGGGAGAGGGGATGATTTTCTATTCTCCCGAGGAAGTTCGTATTGCTTATAATGAGAAACGCGTCGATTTGCATGCTGTTATTAAAGTAAATGTAGATGTTAAAGAGGACGGGAAACTCGTTAACAAATTACTTGAAACGACCGTGGGACGTGTTATTTTCAATGAAAAAGTTCCGGAAGGCTTCGGATTTATCAATAAACTGCTGACCAAAAAAGCACTGCGCGATATTATCAGCGATGTGTTGAAAGCTACCGGAAATGCTGTTACCGCTCAGTTCCTTGATGACATCAAAAACCTGGGTTATTATATGGCTTTTGTCGGGGGACTTTCCTTTAACCTCGGAAACGTGCGTATTCCCGTTGCTAAAGAAGAACTCATTAAAAAGGCTGAGGGAGAAGTTGATGAAGTGATGAACAACTACAACATGGGTTTTATCACCAACAACGAGCGGTATAACCAGATTATCGATATCTGGACACATACGAACTCAAGGCTTACAAATATTGTGATGAAAGAGCTGGCTGAGGATAATGATGGATTTAATCCTGTTTACATGATGCTCGACTCCGGCGCCCGTGGTTCAAAAGAGCAGATTCGTCAGCTTTCAGGGATGCGTGGTCTTATGGCCAAACCCCAAAAAGCCGGTGCTGCCGGAAATGAAATTATTGAGAATCCTATTCTTTCCAATTTCAAAGAGGGCTTGTCGGTTCTTGAGTACTTTATCTCCACTCACGGTGCACGTAAAGGACTTGCCGATACGGCGCTGAAAACTGCTGACGCCGGTTATCTGACCCGTCGGCTTGTTGATGTGGCACAGGATGTCATTATTTCTGAAAAAGACTGTGGAACGTTGCGCGGACTTACCGTTACCGCTCTCAAGAAAAATGAAGAAGTTGTGGAATCGCTCTATGACAGAATCCTGGGACGTGTGGCAGTACATGATATTTATCATCCTGGTACGGGAGAAATTATTGTAAAAGGTGGCGAAGAAATTACTGAAGCTATCGGTAAACAAATCGAAGAGTCTGGTATTACACAAGTTGAAATAAGGTCGGTACTTACCTGTGAATCGAAACATGGTGTTTGTGCCAACTGTTACGGGCGAAACCTCGCTTCCGGCCATCTCGTGCAAAGGGGAGAGGCTGTCGGGGTTATTGCTGCCCAGTCTATCGGAGAGCCTGGCACACAGCTTACTTTGCGTACATTCCACCAGGGAGGTACCGCATCGAACGTTGCTGCCAGCTCAAAAGTTGAAGCGGTTCACGATGGCATTCTCGAATTTGAAGAGCTGAGAAGTGTGGCTTACAGCGATGAGAATGGTAACAAATATGATGTTGTTACCGGTCGGTCGGCCGAGATGAAGCTTATCGATCCGGAGACGGGCGTTATCTTTTCCTCCGCCAACATTGCTTACGGTTCTAAATTGTACTTTAAAAATGGCGCGAAAGTGAAAAAAGGTGACCTGATCAACGAATGGGACCCCTTTAACGCTGTTATCCTTTCCGAAGTTGCCGGTAGCATTGCTTTTGAAAATGTTATTGAAGGCCAGACCTACCGTGTCGAATCGGATGAGCAGACGGGCTATTTTGAGAAAGTAATTGTCGAAACCAAGCAGAAAGCCAAAAACCCGAATGTTAAAATTCTTGATAAAGATGGAACTATCCTGAAGAGTTATGACCTGCCTGTGGGTGCTCATATTGTGGTGGAAGAAGGTGCTAAAATCAAAGCCGGTGACCTGCTGGTGAAAATTCCGCGTGCCTTTGGTAAAGCCGGTGACATTACCGGTGGTCTGCCGCGTGTAACGGAGCTGTTCGAAGCACGTAATCCTTCGGAACAGGCAGTTGTCTCTGAAATTGACGGCGTTGTTTCCTTTGGTAAAAAACTGAAACGCGGTAACCGTGAGATTATTATCACGGCTAAAACAGGCGCTGAAAAACGCTACCTTGTTTCCACGACCAAACAGATACTGGCACAGGAAAATGACTTTGTGAAAGCCGGAACCAAACTTTCGGATGGTGTGATTACCCCTGCCGACATTCTCGCCATTAAAGGCCCCATGAAAGTGCAGGAATACATCGTTAACGAAATTCAGGAAGTTTACCGTTTGCAGGGTGTGAAGATCAACGACAAACACTTTGAGGTGATTGTCCGCCAGATGATGCGTAAAGTACAGGTGGAAGATCCGGGTGATACCCGCTTTCTTGAAGGGGAGTTGGTGAACAAAATTAAGTTTCATGAGGTGAATGACGAGATCTTTGGAATGAAAGTCGTTGTTGACCCCGGTGATTCTGATTCTGTCCGCCAGGGTGAGATTATCACAGCACGTAAACTGCGTGATGAAAATTCAACTTTACGTCGTCGTGATAAGAAACTCATTGAAGCCCATAACGCACAAACGGCTACTGCCCGTCAGGTGTTGCAGGGAATTACACGTGCTTCGCTGCAAACAGACAGCTTTATTTCGGCTGCTTCTTTCCAGGAAACGACAAAAGTGCT
>WFNG01000191.1 GCA_015488735.1 Bacteroidales bacterium
GTCAACCCGGTGGCCATGGTTGAATCGGCCTGTATGATGCTCGATTTTATCGGTGAAAACGACAAAGCTGCTAAAATCCGTAAGGCGGTGGCCGAAGTGATTGCCGAAGGTAAAATTCGCACCTACGATATGATGAAAATGCGCGGCAGTGCCGATGTAGTGGAAAAAGGTGCCGCCTCTACGGACGAAATGGCCGATGCCGTGATTGCTAAATTGTAATTAACCATAATAATATGGAGATGCCCAAAAATACAGTAGTTTATAGTTCACGCAGAGTTCGCAGACGAAACGCAAAGAACGCAAAGTATTCAGTTTCCTTACTTTAACTTTGCGTATTTTGCGCCAAATTTTTGCGTGCTTTGCGTGAACCTTACTTTTTGGGATATCCCGTTTTACAAAGAATTCCACTATGAACAAAGAAGTTTTAAATCTCTGGCCTGAGCTCAAATGGATTCAAGACCAGGATCTTCGCGAAAAAACCGCCAGAACGTGGGAGCTGGCACTGGAACGGAGCGTGCTTACCGCCGATGACCTGGAACACATTCCTTTTACACTGTTGGTTGGCCCCGACCTGAGAGTTACTTTTATGGACCACAAACGGGCGGTGGTGCACATTGCCCGCGATGCCGGCGAGAAAGTTAACGCCATGTTTCACGGTGAACTAACCGTCAACATGGATGTATTGATTGCCGGTGCCATATTGGCCGATGTGGGAAAATTACTGGAGTATGAGTTGGACGAAAACGGTAAGGCTGTACAAGGCAGTTACGGCAAATACCTGCGCCACCCGTTTTCAGGCGTGAGCCTGGCAGAGCAAGCTGGGGTACCGGCTGAAGTGTGCCACATTATTGCGGCTCATGCCGGCGAAGGCAACATGGTGAAACGCAGCACGGAAGCCTATATCGTCCATCATGTAGATTTTATGACGTTTCTGCCGTTTAAAGAGAGGCTGAAATTGTAACCCTTTTTTTCTTACAAGATTATCTTATTTTTTTACATCACAGTGGCGCACAATGCTTCCACTGTTGCACTCTGTGCAATAATTCATTACAACTATTTTCCAGGTAAAACCGAAGAAGATACGGAGCTTTTCTAAGAATTTTTGGACAGCCCCAGACGTAAATGCCTTTTGCTTTAAATGAAAGTATGTTGTGAAACGTCAGGAATCCGGAAGACCGAAATAAAAAGGCTTATCCTGGTTATTACCTGATAGAGGTAAATTTGAACGGTACATTATATGATACACGAACAGGTTTCCCTTTTTGGTATCCGGGAATCCATTTAGGCATGTCCTTTATAACAGAAACAGCTTCTCTATCCAACAATGGACAAATTCCCCGTAAAACCTTAATGTGTGATATGGAACCATCCCGTTCAACAACAAAATGGATAAATACTCTTCCGGAACAACCCTTCGCTTCGGCAGGATAATGAGTATGCTTTGCCAAATATTGCATAAAAGCATCCGGCCCTCCGGGAAAATGAGGCATCTTTTCTACCACTGTAAAGATTTGTGATGTATCAGATACCACTGTGCCCTTTTGGATTTTTGTATTTTGAACAACTTGTTTTCCTGACAGATGAATAACAGGCATATGATCTTTTGGAACAAAATAATTGTATTCCTGAAAGTTATATTCTGTTGTCTTATATTGCCCCCCATTCAAATGCACATCTTTGTGATCGAACACCACCGGAACATAAAGCCTGCACCTGACAGGCTTATTATCTAAAAGGGCAGGCCTGACCACAGGCAACAAGGAAACGACACGAGAGGCTTCATAATCATAGGCAGTCATGTGTGGTTTGGGCTTCATTGGTTTTATATGCGTAATCCGGTTATCTTTTTCTATGATGAAACTCACGTAAACCGTATCCACTACATTACGTTTTACCGTTCGTTTCGGATACCAAAGCCGGCTGATAAGGAAATGTTCCACACCCTGTTTTCCAACGGCAAATGTAGGCAGACTATCCACTTTGGTATAGATTTTATCATCAGGTTCAACCTTCTCCAATGGTTTAATCCTGAAAGAAACCGCTTGCGCAACATACGACCGTACAGGCTTCTCTTTGACCAATCCCGGATGCCATTTCGGCATCAACAGAATAACCCTTTTTACTTCCGCATTGCAACCATAACCCAGTCCTTTTAAAATTTTAACGTGTGACAATGAGCCATCCGGTTCGACCACAAAACTGACATAAACGTTTCCTGTAATACCTTGATTTCTTGCCTCTTCCGGATAACGGATATGCGTAGCAATAAATTTCAGCATAGCTTGGTTTCCTCCTGGAAATTCGGGCTTTTTGTCAAAAGCATAATGCACGTTTGTATCGGCTGTTTGTTGAGCCTGTGTAGAAACACTTACGAAAAGCAGTGATACACAAAGGATAAAAAGAACAGAATTTTTCATCAAATAAAATTTTCAAGAAAGAAATTTTTTTCAAATGTAGAAAAATAAAAAATAAATCGGGAATCAGATATTTTTATTCACCACCAGTGCAAAAAAATCGTGGTCAAGCGGCAGGTAACCCTGCTCGTAGCAGAAATAATAAATTTTGCCTTCTTTGTTTTTGAAAACGTGGGTGAAGTATTTGAATTCAAACCCTCTGGCAAGCAGGGTCTGCTTTTTCACATTTGTTTTCCCCTTGGGGTTTAACTCTTTCAGGATACGGCGATTTTTGCGCAAGGAACGGTTTACATTACGCATATAGGTTGTTTCATCTTTATTTAATCGGTTGTTGTAAGTATTACGGCATTGGTCAGAACAAAATTTCTGATCGATACGGCCACGTAATATTGTACCACATTCAAGGCAATAACGTTCCATTACAGTTGATTTTCTTCAAAAATAAAAAATTTTTACAAACCTGTGAGCTTCTCGGCTATCACCCGGTTATTGTAAAAAGTGGGAATCAGTATGATTTTTTTCGACGGAACAAACCCCAAATCGGCGGCATTGATATGCTGGCTGGTGGTATTGCTTAACACCACTTGCCGGCCTTGTTTAAAAATCAACCGGATTTCTCCGAACCAGTCAGAAACGATATATTTTCCGTTGCCCAACGGAACAAGGCCGTCAATTCCCCGGGGAACTCTTGCAAGAACATATAACTTTCCGGTTTTCGGGTTGCCTTCAAGCAGATGTCCATTGGCACCAATTAGTAAGTTCCCTTTCCAGGTTGCCAGCCCGTTGGCGCCTTTCAACAGCGGATTGGTACTCCACAAACAGGGTTTCCCGTCTTTCAAAACAAAAACAGCACCCAACCCGGTATCAGTAACATAAATTTTCCCATCCGGCCCTGCCACCACATCGTTTAAAAATTTAGAGGAAGGAAAAGGGATATACCGGATGATTTTACCATTGCGCAGATCAATCTCGGCCAATCTGTTAATATCGGATACATACAAATGATTTCCTTTGACAGCCATGCCTTTGGGGCCATTCAACCCGGTGGCCCACTTCAGTTTAATGATTTTACCATTTTCATTCAACAGCGAAATAAACCCGTTTCCATCTTCTGCGGCAGGTTTTCCGTTGATGTTGGAAACATAGATCCGGTTGTTTTTGGCACGGTAATAAACCGATTCGGGGGTTTTTAAAACACGGGGAGTGGCCCATACCGGTTGCAACGTCTGTGCAGAAGCCGCAAAGGCAAACAGCGCAACCATAAAAAGGAAGAAAATGCGTTTCATAAGTTAAAATTTTTTTAAAAACTACCGGCTAAAGTAAGAAATTACCGGCTGAAAGACAAAGGATTTCTTCGGGCGAAGACACCCGAAGCGGGAATAAGTGACAAGAGATGGAGACAGCTAATACATTGTTTTACTTTGTATCTTTAATGGCGGTTACCCGCACAACGGAAATATCGCCTGTACCAAAACAAAAGCTGCCGGACGGGATATCATATTTGATAAAATAATCGTGTGGAAACTTCGTGTGCTCATCGAGTACGGTATTTTTTACTACATCCAAAGCCCGGAACTTTTTGCCGTTGGCGGTAAAATAATAACCGCCACAACAGACACACATTTTATAATCAATGCCTGTGAACGTAGCCCGCACCCAACCCGGCGGCGGGGTATTTGGTTTGTTGCAGGAAGCAACGACCAGCAGGGCCAGCAGGAGGGCCCACACAGCAGGTTTCAACAGGTTGCTTTTCATTTTTTCGGTTATCAGCGGTTTCTGCTTGCTAAGGTAAGAAATTATCGACGGGAAAGCAAAAGATTTTTTCGGGCGGGGACGCCCGAAGCGGGTTGGAACAAAAGATTTTTTTTACAGCGGAATGCTGGTCGGGATTTGTAATCCCGACCTGAAGAGTAAAAGGATTTAAAATCCTTGTTTTCAATACATTCGGATTATAAATCCGAATGAGCAACAGAGCTGTGGAAATACCTCCGCGTTACAAACGCGAAGGAGTTGTCTTCGGGTAGGAATACTTCAGGCGTGGACGCCTGAAGCGGGACGTCCGAAACGATAGTATATGCCGGGAACGGTTGCGGCAGGGACAGTAGCGGCAGCCCGCAGGCCGACGGTGTGCGTGAAGCTTATGCGGACGGCGCGACAGGGGAGCGCCCGGGAGCATTAGCTGAACACACCGGCTGACGAGGACTACAGCGAATGGCCCGTGACAGCCCTGTGCGCCGGCCCGCCCAAAAAGAAAAAACAATTTCCTACCGCTTGTTGGAACGACGCCAGATGCGGAGCTTTTCGGCCTGCTTAATCAGGTCCTCGCGGAAATCGGGATGGGCGATGCTGATAAGCTCCTCGGCACGCTGCCAGGTGGGCTTGGGTTTCAGCTTTACGGCACCATATTCTGTAACAATATAATCCACGAGTTGGCGCGGAATGGTGACGATACTGTTGGGAGTAAGAGCAGCCATTATGCGCGATTCCTGTTTACCGTCACTGTTTTTATAGGTGGAATTTAAGCAGATGAAACTTTTACCATTTTTTGACCATTGGCTGCCGAGGACGAAATCGAACATACCCCCATTTCCGGAAACCTGGTTCATCCCAAGGCTTTCACCGTTTACCTGCGAATACAAATCGATTTGTAAAGCATTGTTTATGGAGACAAAATTATCAAGTTGTGCGATAACACGCGGGTCGTTGGTATAATTGGCAGCATAAGAACTTAATCCGGCATTTTCATTAATAAAATCGTAAAGCCGCTGACTGCCAAGGGCAAAAGTATAAGGTACTTTATGACGATCTATGGACTTTTTAGAACCATTCATAACACCCGACTCAATCATATCGATATAGGCATCAGAAAACATTTCGGTATGGCCACCGAGGTTTTTCAGGTCCGATTGTGCAATAAGCTCGCCTACTGCATTAGGGATACCGCCAATTCCAAGTTGAACAACCGATTCGTCATGAATAAACGGCAGAATATTTTCAGCAATTTTCATATCGGCTTCGGTAGGCTTAGCAGGAGGCATAGCAGCCAGAACCTGTTCTTTGGATGCTTCCACAATGGCTGTAACACGTGAAATATGAACCGATTCTTCATTACCACCATAGGCTAAGGGCATATTAGGGTTCACTTCCACAATAACAAT
This sequence comes from Bacteroidales bacterium, assembly GCA_015488735.1. Classification (GTDB taxonomy): domain Bacteria; phylum Bacteroidota; class Bacteroidia; order Bacteroidales; family F082; genus Sulfidibacterium. The sequence goes on from WFNG01000191.1 coordinate 5,573, forward strand.
TTCGGACATTTCAATTTTAGCCATGGTTTCGGAGTTTTGCAAACCGAAATTGAAATAGCCGTTATTATCCATAGGTGTGGTTTGCAGAATTGTAACCTGACGACGAGGCCGTGCCAGCCCTTCCCGATAATACCTGGGTGCCAGGTGATAAATGATGGGAGAATAAAAGCCCAAACCGTATTGTTGCTGCATAACCCGGTTGATTTTACTAAAATGCCAGTCCATATAGGTGAAAGCCTGTGGGAATTTTACCGTTTCCGGTACGGGAGGAACAGTAGTTACCGCATATACCAGCACATCCTTCAATTCCTGATACCTTGCCGCCAGTGCTTTGTCGCACAACACCGGTTTCCCGTTAAAGGCTCCGTACTCTACACGATCGCCTGATTTCACCCATTTCACAGCTTTTTCTGCTGTGGTTAATTTGTCTTGATAATCTTTTTTAATGTCCATGTTTATTATATTTTTAAATTATTACGCATGCGTAACATTGGCAAATTTAAGAAAGCCATGCTAAGGATGAAATTGTTTTAGGCATTTTTAAGAAAATACAGCAAAAATTATAAAAAATATTATTTTTGTACCCAATGACATAAATACATGAAATACAGTATTAAATAATTGATAATAACATATTTACAAACTAAGCAGCCAGCTTTTATAAAGCTTTTTAACTTTTATTTAATTTCTCCCCCAAGTGCTTATTTAAAATAATTCTTAATTTTGCATCAAAGAAATAATCATTTAAAAACAGAATATTATGTCAGTATTAGTTGGAAAAAAAGCGCCTTTGTTTGAGGCAACAGCCGTAGTGAACGGCGGCGAATTTGTGGAAAAATTCTCTTTGGAACAGTATATCGGGAAAAAACACGTGGTCTTTTTCTTTTATCCTCTTGATTTTACCTTTGTCTGTCCGACGGAAATTTTGGCTTTCCAGGAAAAAATGGAAGAATTTGAAAAAAGAAATGTAGCTGTTGTGGGTTGTTCTATCGACTCGGCCTACTCGCACTGGGCCTGGTTGAATACCGACAAAAACGATGGCGGCATTAAAGGGGTGAAATTCCCGTTGGTTTCGGACCTTTCTAAAACCATTGCCGAAAATTACGATGTACTGGCCGGTGAGTACGATTACAACGACGAAGGCGAAATGGAATTTCAAGGGGATGCCGTGGCTTATCGCGGATTGTTCCTGATTGACAAACAAGGCGTTGTGCGCCACCAGGTGGTAAATGACCTGCCGTTGGGCCGTAGCATAGACGAAGCTTTGCGCATGGTGGATGCCTTACAGTTTTTTGAAGAGCACGGCGAAGTTTGTCCGGCCAACTGGAAACCCGGCGACGAAGCCATGGAAGCCACGCACGAAGGGGTTGCACAGTATTTGAGCCACCACTAAGCAAAAGTACCTGAAAAGTTGTCTGGAAAATTCAGGCAACTTTTTTTAGCAGAAAACATATTTGACTGAATTATATATGTCATATATAAAAATGTATTAAAAATCCTGAAAACCAAGCTTTATGGACAACGGGAAAAGAAACTATTTACACCTGAAAGTAAATCTCTTGTGATGTAAATATTACTACAAAATGTTCTGTAACTATAAAATTATTCAATAAAAAACTTTTTACTATGACTAAGATTATTGTTTTGGGTGGTGGTTTTGCCGGAGTGGAAACCGCTATCCGGCTACAAAAACTGGGGCACCAAGTCACCTTAGTTTCTGACAGGGACTATTTGTTTATTTATCCGATTTCGATATGGATTCCTGTACAAAAGAAGAATTTTGACGATGTAAAGATTGATTTGGAAAAACTAAAGAAGATCCATGGTTTTGATTTGATCCTCGATGAAGTAAAAGCTATTGACACCAAGAGGCAGAAGGTTAGCCTGAGCCGAACGGTTTTGGAATATGACTATCTGTTTCTTGCACTGGGCATGCACAAAAAGCAGTTGCCTGGGGCAAAATTTTCCCATTCCATTTGCGGGCATCCTGAAGAATCGGTCGTTATCCGGAAAGAACTGGATAAACTCATCACTAAAAAAACAGGAAAAATTGCCGTTGGTTTCGGGGTAAATGAAGTCGATCCCTCCGCAACAGCGGTCCGTGGCGGCCCGGCATTTGAACTGCTTTTTAATTTCAGCCATTATCTTCGTAAAAAAGGATTACAGGACAAGATCGAATTAAACTTTTTTGCTCCCATGAAAGAACCGGGACGCCGCATGGGCGAAAAGCCATACAAAAAAATGGATCTGTTTTTTAACCATTACAAAATAAAAAAACATATCGGTACCGGTATTCGAGGATTTGAAGAAAAAGCAGTGGTTTTTACTGACAATACCAGGCTGGAGAGCGATTTAACCGTTTTTATTCCTGCGGGCGACGGGCATGAAGTAATCAAACAATCGGATTTACCGGTTAATGAAGCAGGTTTTGTAAAAATCAACGAACTGTGCCGGGTAAAAGGTTTGGAAAATGTGTATGCCATAGGCGACATTGCCGAATTAGGCGGTCCGAAATGGGCGGCCAAACAGGGAC
>WFNG01000192.1 GCA_015488735.1 Bacteroidales bacterium
AAGCCTCGAAGCCGATTTCAGGATAGCCGGTCTTCGCCCCCAGGAAATCAATGCCGTGAGGAAACCCGCAATCTCAATATCCTCTTTCGCGGTAAACCGATGGGGAATGCTGATGGGGTCTTCTGCAATGAAAGCCGGCCTGTTGTAAGCACGCACCTGCTGTTCCAAAAACCGTTTCTGCTCTTCACTCTTCAAAATCAAATGGTATATCGTTTGTTTTGCAAAGAACATGAAAATTTCTCTTCGTGATGCACTTTGTACCCTTTTGTATTATTTTGGCAAAGCCCTGCCTCCTGAAGGTAGGGTTATTCACATTTATCCCGCTATTGCGCGGATAGGAAGATGCTCAAATGGATACTGGTGCCAGCCCGGGGTTGTGTCATATATTTACATAATTTTACAATTATGAAAAAAATAGCATTATTAATCATTCTGTTTCAAATAGCTACTGTTACAAATGCTGAGGTAATCAATATTAATTTCCATGCAAATTATTGTTATAATGATAATTACGATACAATAATTCCTGTAAATGTGGGAGACACCCTGAATTTCTATAATAAAGTTCCCGGGACGGTAAACTTATTTGTTTATATAAACGGAATTATCGAGGATACACTTAGCGTTGGTCAAAATAAGTTAATTTTGCAGCACGTTGTAACATCCGGCGACACGCTAATAAGAATATCACTTTGGACATATCCCGGAACTTGTTATGGAAATATTTTTCATCTCAACAACATGGTAAACATTCTTGAAAAGAAGGTTAAGCCACAAGTCTACATAGATAATCATTTGAATTACCTGACAATCCATAATACTATTTTCAAAGGAATATATATCTATGATTTACAAGGAAAGTTAATATTGCAAAAAAGACTTTTAGAAAATGGCACTACCAGATTAAGTATATTCCATCTTAACAGAGGAATTTACATTGTGTTATTTAAGAGTAAAAAACTCATCTTAAAAAGGAAAATTGCTATATAATTCCCCCGACTTGCACAAGCGACCACTTGGACCAGAATAAAATTATCCTGACACTTCAAAATATTATTTAGCCAACATTCTGTGGTGCTTTCTTATGTGCCATAGATTTTCTTACTTTTGCCATCCAAAATTAAAAACATTATGTTTGAAGGATTAAGCGACAGACTGGATCGCTCTTTTAAGATTCTGAAAGGGCAGGGACGTATTACCGAAATTAATGTAGCTGAATCGGTTAAGGAAATCAGGAAAGCCTTGATTGAGGCAGACGTAAGTTATAAAATCGCCAAACAGTTTACAGCCGATGTAAAAGAAAAAGCCCTTGGCCAGAATGTGCTCACGGCAGTAAAGCCGGGTGAACTCATGGTGAAAATTGTTCACGACGAGCTGGCCAGTCTTATGGGTGGCGAGCAGGTGGACATCAACATCAAAGGAAGTCCGGCGGTAATTCTTATTGCCGGCCTGCAAGGTTCCGGTAAAACAACATTCTCAGCAAAACTGGCCAACTACCTGAAAACAAAAAAAAGCAAACAGGTGCTTATGGTCGCTGGCGACGTGTATCGTCCGGCTGCTATTGAACAGCTGAAAGTGCTTGGCGAACAGGTAGGCGTGGAAGTTTATACCGAAGCCGACAACAAAGATCCGGTAAAGATTGCCAAAAATGCCATAAAGTATGCCCGTGACAACCGCAAAAACGTGGTAATTGTGGATACCGCCGGTCGTTTGGCCATTGATGAACAGATGATGAATGAAATTTCATCTGTTAAAAAGACCATCAATCCACAGGAAACACTTTTTGTTGTGGATGCCATGACCGGTCAGGATGCTGTCAACACGGCCAAAACATTTAATGAGCGACTGAATTTTGATGGTGTGGTTCTCACCAAACTGGATGGCGATACCCGTGGCGGAGCCGCACTTACCATTCGTTCGGTTGTGGAGAAACCCATCAAGTTTGTGGGTATCGGTGAGAAAATGGATGCCCTCGATCTTTTCCACCCGGCGCGTATGGCAGACCGAATTCTCGGCATGGGCGACATTGTTACCCTTGTAGAAAAAGCACAGGAACAGTTTGATGAAGAAGAGGCTCGCAAGCTGCAGAAAAAGATTGCCAAAAACCAGTTTAACTTCGATGATTTCCTGAAACAGATTCAGCAAATCAAGAAAATGGGGAACATCAAAGACCTTATGGCCATGATTCCCGGCATGGGGAAAGCCATGAAAGATATGGATATAGACGATGATGCGTTCAAAAGTATTGAAGCCATCATCCACTCTATGACACCCGAGGAACGTGATACGCCGGCTCTGCTTAATGGCTCGCGCCGGAAACGTATTGCCATGGGAAGCGGAACAACCATTCAGGAAGTGAACCGCCTGATAAAACAATTTGGTGAAACCAGTAAAATGATGAAAAAAATGACCACCGGAAAAGGCAAAAATATGATGCGGATGATGGGTGGCCGCGGATAATCCTCAATAATAAATCATGGCAAAAAGAAAACAGACAGTAATCATTGATGGCCGTAAGGTGGCTTCCGAACTCAAAGAGACCATTAAAAAAGAGATAGCCGAAATGATCGATGGGGGGCAGGACAGCCCTCATCTTGCCGCCGTACTCGTGGGTAACGACCCGGCAAGCGAAACCTACGTGGCCAGCAAGGAAAAAGCGGCTCATGCCGTGGGGATGATCTCCTCCACCTATCGCTATCCTGCGGATATTACGGAAAAAGAACTGCTCGAAGTAGTTGATTACCTGAATAGTGATGAGGAAATTGATGGTTATATCGTACAACTTCCTTTGCCAGACCACATTGATGAAAATAAAATTATTCACCATATCAACCCTGCCAAGGACGTGGATGGTTTTACGCCTGAAAATGTGGGTAAAATGGTACTGGGACAACCAGCTTTTCTTTCGGCAACACCTTACGGTATCATGGAGCTTTTAAAATATTATAAAATTCCCGTGGCCGGAAAACATTGTGTCGTCGTGGGGCGTTCCAACATTGTGGGCCGACCCATGAGTATTTTGCTTTCGCAAAAAGAGGATGGCGCAAACGCTACCGTTACCCTTTGCCACAGTGCCACAAAAAATCTGGAAGAAATTACACGCTCAGCAGATATTCTGATTGCCGCCATCGGAAAAGCACAGTTTATAAAAGCTGATATGGTAAAAGAGGGTGCTGTTGTTATCGATGTGGGTATTCACCGGTTGAAAGATGCTACCCGCAAATCGGGTTACCATCTCGTGGGCGATGTGGATTTCAAAGAAGTGATGAAGAAAACCTCTTTTATCACACCTGTTCCCGGCGGTGTTGGCCCTATGACCATTGCCATGTTGCTGAAAAACACGTTGCTGGCACACAAAAATGAAATTTATCCATAAGTTGGCAGCAATATCAATAGACCCCTAAAGAATTTGAAAAATAAACTTGACTTTGTAAACTTATTAGTTAACTTTGCGGCGTGATTAGGGATATGGTTACGTACAAGGACAGGTTTATCGAATTTTACAAAAATCAAGACTTGAAAGTTCAACAAAAAATTGAATATGCTCTTGACCTTGTAAGATTTGAAAGACAAGTTCCTAAGAAGTTTTTTAAGTTGCTTGAAAACACTAACGGAATATGGGAAATAAGAGTAGTTACAACTTTTAAAAGCATACGGATTTTGTGTTTTCAGGACGAAGGCAATCTAGTTGTTTTGACAAACTGTTTTCTTAAAAAGGCTCAAAAAACCCCGATAAAGGAAATAAAACTTGCAGAGAAACTTAAGAAAGAATATTTAAAAGAAAAGAAAGGAGATTTTTAAAATGAAAAACATAAAAAGATTTGAAGACATATTAACTGAAAAATATGGAGAAAAAGGAACTCCCTCCAGAGATAAATATGATGCTGAATCACTAGCATTCAGACTTGGAGTTATGTTAAAAGAAGCAAGAAAAGAATCTCAATTGACTCAAGAAGAACTTGCAGCACGGACTGGCACCAAAAAAAGTTATATTTCCAGAATTGAACGCGGAATGAGCGATATTCAAATCTCGACTTATTACAAATTAATTGAAATTGGACTCGGGAAAAATTTAAACATATCGATTGGATAAATAACTACTGCTGACAACATCACCTATGCATTATGCCACAGCACATTGCAAATATAAATAAAACGGGGAATCCTTTTCGGAAAGCAAAGGAAAGCCATCTTCCCGGAAGGTATGTATTTCCTTTCTTTTCGTTCCTTTTGCTGTTTGTGGAATTCCCTTTCAACGCAAGTGCACAAAAGCCGGCCAAAACCCGGGACAGGGAATTTCACCCTCCGGTGATCTGCACCCTACCGAAGGAGGTGGACGAAACCTCCGGGCTTATCTTTTGGCACAACAGCCTGTGGACACACAACGACAGCGGCGGGTTGCCCGTCATTTACCGTTTGGATACCCTTACCGGGAAAGTATTGCAACGCATTAGGCTGAAAAATGCCACCAACCGCGACTGGGAAGACATCTCGCAGGATCAATCGTTTATTTACGTGGGCGATATCGGCAACAATTCGGGAAACCGCCACGACCTTTGCATTTACAAGGTAAAAAAATCGGACATTCCCCAACAGGGGGATGGAGAGGTTACGGCTGTGAAAATCGCCTATGCTTATCCTGACTACAAAGGCCCGGTGAAAAACCGCAGGCACAATAATTTTGACTGCGAGGCACTGCTTGCTTCGGGCGACTCGTTGTACATTTTTTCCAAAGACTGGCATGACCAGCAATCCCGGTTGTATGCCCTGCCCAAAAAAGCGGGAAAATACATGGCCCGTCCGGTATCGCAATACAATGTCAGGGGGCTTGTTACCGGTGCCGATAAACAACCAAAAACCGGCATGGTGATGCTGGTGGGATATACCCGTGGGAACTGGGTTCCTTTTGTGATGGTTTTATCCGGTTACAAGGGACACGATTTCTTTTCCGGCCAAAAAGAACGGATCCGTTTGAAAAATGCCAAGGCCACACAGACTGAGGGAGTTGCTTTCGGAAACGGGAACAGGGTTTATCTATCATCAGAGGGCAGACCGCCGATTTTTAAACAGACTTTGTATGCTTTCCCGTTGGATTCAATTTTTCAGAAAAGGGAACGGAAATGAACAAAACCGAAATCGCACTACTGGACGGAGGCCGGAACCTACCGGTAATGGAGGAATTCTACACACTTCAGGGAGAAGGCTTTAACACAGGGAAAGCAGCTTATTTTGTGCGAGTTGGCGGCTGCGATGTGGGATGTGCCTGGTGCGACAGCAAAGAATCGTGGAATGCAAAACTCTTTCCACCCGTTCCGGTAAAAGAGGTCGTAAAAAGAGCTGCTGCTACGCCGGCCAAAACGGTTGTGGTTACCGGCGGAGAGCCTTCTCTTTACCCGCTGGATATTTTTACCAAAGCGTTGAAAGAAAATAGTGTAACCGTCATGGTGGAAACTTCGGGAGCACATCCATTAAGTGGGAGCTGGGACTGGATTTGCCTTTCTCCCAAGAAAAACGCTCCTCCTCTTAAAGAAATTTATCCTCTGGCCCATGAGCTAAAAGTGGTAATACAGAAAGAAGCCGATTTGCAATGGGCTGAGCAGAATGCCGCCTTGGTTTCCTCTGACTGTCATCTTTTCTTACAACCTGAATGGAGTGTGGCTTCAAAAATTATGGAGACACTGACAGATTACGTTATGCAGCATCCACGTTGGCGTATCTCGTTACAATCACACAAATACATGGGAATTCCGTAATGGATTAACCTTTTAGCTCGATTAAGGGCTAAAAGGTTGAAAAAAAACAGCCTTTTGTTTTTTGGCCGGACAATACCTGAAAAGCCATCCTGCCCGATGATTGTGCCGGCTTGCGCCGGTATCGGGTTTGCCAACGAATTGCACGAATTACACGAAAATTTTTTTACGAAACAAGAAAGGTTTTTGGTGCGCTGGAAGCGACCCAAAAACCCGAAATTCGTGTAATTTGTGTAATTCGTTGGTAAAAAAGCCTTTGGAAGGAGGTTTCGGTATTCATGTCGGGAAATGTTTTATCGAATCCTGGTCCAGGCTGACACTTGAAGCAGGATGTCGTTTCGGCTCATGTTCCCTTTCTTTCGTTACTTTTGCTTTCAAAATCAATTCCGTGAAAAGGCAGGCATTAAAGATTTTATCATATCCGGGTTTCCGGTTATCGCCGATGGGGCGATGGTTATTCCTTTTACTGTTTTTTTTTACTTTCCTTTTGTTGCCCTGCCTGGCGCAGCACCGGCCGGAAAAAAAAACAATAAAACTTTTTGAAGAAGCCAAAACGGCTTACCGGGCCGGAAATCTTTTGCAGGCACAGGCGATGCTGCAAAAAGTGCTGCAACGCGATACCCTTTTTGCGGAAGCCTGGCTTTTGCAGGGCGATGTTTTGGCTACGGCAAAACAACCCGCCAAGGCTTTGGGCAGTTACCGGAAAGCCCTCACGCTGGATTCGGTTTCTTACTCGCAGGCTTTTTATGTAGTGGCACGCCTTGAATTTCAATGCGGGGATTATCCTGCTGCTTTGCGCGATGTCCGCCATTTTCTGAAAATATCCGGCGGCGCCGGCATTGCCGGCGCCGAAAAATTATTGCAACAGGCAGCTTTTGCTGTAAAGGCGGTGCAAAACCCAGAAAATACCCGGCTCAGGCGGTTAAACAACTCTATCAATACATCGCAAGACGAATACGTCAATTTTGTAGATGAAGAACAGCACCAGCTTATTTTTACCAGAAAAGTGTTGAAACCGGGGCCAGGTAAGCCGGTTTACAAAGAGCATTTTTTCCGGGCTTATCGGAGGGACAACGCCTGGGAACCACCAACAAGAATGCGCTTCCCCTGGGATTCTACACGAAGTACGGGTGCTCTCGGTTTCTCAGTAGATGGCAGAAACATGTATTTTACAGGATGTTACTGGCCGGGTGGCTTTGGAAGTTGTGATATTTACGTGAGCCAAAAACAGGGTAAATACTGGCAGTTCCCAAAGCATTTGAATGGAAATGTCAATACTCCCGGATGGGAAGCACAGGCTGTGGTTTCATCTGATAATACACAATTGTTTTTTGCTTCTAAAAGGCCGGGAGGATTTGGAGGCTCAGACATCTGGATGTGTATCCGGCAGAAAAACGGCCGTTGGGGAAGAGCCATTAATCTCGGCGACAGCATAAACACGCCGGGCGATGAAATGGCGCCGTTTCTTCATGCCGATGATCACACACTTTATTTTTCTTCCAACGGGCGCATCGGAATGGGAGGTTACGACTTGTATGTTTCGCGCAAAGACAGTGCCGGCCATTGGTCTAAAGCGGTCAATCTTGGCTTCCCGGTCAATACAAAAGCCAACGAGTTGAATATTTTTGTGAGTCTGAATGGACAGCGCGCCTGGATTTCTTCTGACCGTGACACGGCAAAAACGGGATTCGATATTTACTCTTTTCCGGTATTTCCCAAAATACGTCCCGGAAAGGTGCTTTTTGTAAAAGGCACAGTGCAGGATGCCCGTAACGGCAAAAAGCTGGCAGCGGTCGTTTTGCTCACAAATTTATCCAGTGGCAGAACGGTAGATTCGGTAGTTTCCGATGCGGTAACCGGACATTTTCTGATGGTATTGCGTGTTGGAACAAATTATGCTTTCAATGTTCAAAAGAGTGGATATCTTATTTATTCACAGAATTTTAACCTGAAAAAGTTTCCCAATATTGCTTCCGAAAATAAAACTTTTGCCCTGATGCCCATCAGCCGGAATGCGAGAATGTCACTGCACAATATCCGTTTTGATTTTGACCGGGCTACGTTGAAACCATCGGCTTTCCCGGAGCTGAAAAAACTGGTTGGGTTCCTGAAAGAAAATCCGGCCATAAAGGTTCTCATTGCGGGTTATACGGATAATGTGGGCAGCAACGCCTATAATCTAAAACTCTCGCAAAGGCGGGCAAAAGTTGTGTACGGGTATTTAATTTCAAATGGCATTCCCGCCCGCCGCCTGCAATACAAAGGTTTTGGGAACACACATCCCCTGTCGGCAAATAATTCGCCTTTGGGCAGGGCGGCTAACCGCAGGACGGAAATTGTGATAAAGTAGGGCCTTTTGTCCTTTCGGATACCTTTGTCCCTGAAATACAGGTTTTAATAAGATGGTAAAGTCTATGAAAACCAACTCAATATGTTTCAGAAAAGTACCGAAAACATTACACCTCAATTGTTAGTCCGTCATAAGCCAAATGAATAAAATCGGGAAGTTCTTTTTCCACTTCGTCGTGAAAACCCATGAGATGACTGATATGAGTGATGTAAGCCTGCTCAGGCCGGAGAAACTCCAGTACTTTAACCGCTTCTTCCAGGCAAAAATGAGAGGGATGCGGCTTTTTTCGCAGGGCATTGAGAACGATAATTTTACTGCCCATCATGCGCGCCAGCGTTTCGCCGGGAATATAATTGGTATCAGTGAGGTAAGAGAAATCGCCAATACGAAAACCTAAAACTTCCATCTTAAGATGAAGTGCCGGTAGCGGCGTAACTTCTATGTTTCCCACTTTAAATTTCTCATGGCCGATGGGAATGGTATGGAAATCAGGAACACCACGGTATCGGACTTCCGCGAAAGCGTATGAAAACTCTCTGTGGATGGCCTCTATGTCACGGGGAAGCGCGTAAATGTCCATGGCCTTTTTGTAAATATAGTTGAAAGAGCGTACATCATCCAACCCGGCAATATGGTCTTTGTGACAATGTGTTATAAGAATGGCATCCAACTTCTTGATGTTCTCACGCAGCAACTGATATCGGAAGTCAGGCCCGGCATCAATATTGATATGGTAACCATTCTGTTCGATATGAACAGAACTTCGCAGCCGGTGGTCCTTTTTGCTTCCTTTGGTGCAGACATCGCAAGAACAGGCAATCACCGGTACACCTTGAGACGTGCCTGTTCCGAGAAAAGTAATCTTCATGTTTTGTACTTCTGAATTTCTGCGCCAAAGGTAGTTTTTTCAAAGCAATTGTTTTTCTCTGGGATAAGAAATAATCTTATCAGTAAAAAAATCTCAGCGTCTTCCTATCCAAATTCTTACTATTTTTACATCGTCTCCAAATGACAAATGAATTATTCTAAGAGAAATGAAGGAAAGGCAGGTAAAAACAACCGGCTGCACACAGCAGACAAACAACAATCCAATAGCTGATGCTTATTTCAAAGAACAGGTGAAAAATCCGGGGATGATTTTTTGCCTTAACCGGCAGGATGATTGGAATGAAACGGAAGTTTTTGTTCGAAAGGTTATGAAAGACTTTCCCGGACTACACGTGTTGGTTTATTATGCTGGTGGCAAAATGGAGCCAAAACCTGTGGCAACCCATCTGTTGGTAACAGATAATTCGGACTTCAATCTTTTCGGAAAGCAAAAATCGCTTCTGAAAGAATGGCTTAATAAACACAGCTTTGATTTACTGCTTGTTTTTGCACGGAAAGAAAATAAACGGTGTAACACGCTGGTTACTTCTGTAAGGGCTCGCCTGAAAGCAGGGATGGTTGTGAGTACGAAAAATTTGCCGGTAGACATTAGCCTGGGGAAACCTGGCGAAAAAATGAGTTATGATTTATTCTACAGTGAATTAAAAAAATATCTTAAACAACTGAACATTACATTACTATCATGAAAATCAATACAACCCTCAAAGGGACAGGTGTAGCCATTGTAACACCTTTTCATAATTATGGAACCATTGATTTCAGCAGCCTTGAAAAGTTGCTTAACCATATTATTAACGGGGGCGTTGATTTTGTTGTTGCTTTAGGAACAACCAGCGAGGCAGCCACCCTTACCTGTGATGAAAAAGATGCAGTTATGGGAGTTGTAAAAGATACCGTGGCAAATCGTGTTCCCATTGTTATGGGACTGGGAGGAAACAGTACTAATACTTTGGTGAGCCAGATAAAAAAGACCAATTTCGATGGAATTGACGCCATTCTTTCGGTAACACCCTATTATAACAAGCCGAACCAAAAAGGTATCTATAACCATTTTAAAAGTATAGCTACTGCTTGTCCTGTTCCTGTTATTTTGTATAATGTTCCGGGACGTACAGCCAGTAACATTTCTGCGGAGACGACCTTGCAGCTTGCCCGTGATTTTAAAAATATTGTGGCCATCAAGGAGGCTTCGGGAAACATGCAACAGATAATGGATATTTTACGACAGAAACCTTCAGATTTTCAGGTTTTTTCCGGTGAAGATGCACTCGCTTTTCCTATGATATGCCTTGGCGCTTCGGGAGTAATTTCTGTGGTTGCCAACGTACTTCCTTCACCATTTTCACAAATGGTAAATTTACTGTTACAGGGAAAATATCAGAAAGCGCTGGAGTTACACTATGCGTTACTCCCCCTAATATCCCAACTTTTTGCTGATGGCAATCCGGCAGGGATAAAAGCAGCACTCGAAATAAAAGGAATTATTAAAAACAACCTGCGGCTGCCTATGGTGAAAGTTAACAAAGCTGTCTATTATGCATTACAGAAACTTTTACGGTAAAACTTGCCTGTTTTCTTTTTAGAAATTTTCATGAAACGTCTGCTCCTCTTCTTTTTGGTCGCAACAATTGGCTTTTCCCCTTTAAAAGCACAGCAGATGATTTCTTCAAAATACAAATCTGTTTTACAACAGCACGGAGAGGTTTATTTTAAATTTCTTTCTACCAACAGGCAACAAACCATGCAGCTCGGAAAAGTCATCTCTCTGGATAATGTAAAGGAAGACACTGTTTATGCTTATGCAAATGCCAAAGGTTTTAACCACTTTCTTCAGGCAGGAATACCTTACATTTTACTTATTCCACCATCGGAAAGGGTACCCAAACAACATCTCCGGCATGAATCTTTAAAAAGCACACACACCTGGAATTTCTACCCATCGTATGGCCAATATGTTACCATTATGCAGAATTTCCAGAAAGATTACCCGAACCTTTGTAAAATAGTTAATATTGGAAAAACAGTTCAGGGGAGGGCTTTGCTTTTTGCCCACATTGGTCATCCGAACAACACACGGGATACACTCCCTCAGTTCATGTACACATCCACCATGCATGGTGATGAAACCACCGGATACATTTTGATGCTGCATTTAATTGATTACATGTTGGCTAACTATGGGAAAAATACTGAAATTACAAACCTTATGGACAGTGTGGATATCTGGATTAATCCACTGGCCAATCCCGACGGAACTTATGCGGGCGGCAATGCCTCAGTTTATGGCGCCACACGTTTCAATGCCAACCACGTTGACCTTAACCGTAATTATCCGGACCCCCGAGCAGGAGCACATCCGGACGGAGAAGCCTGGCAACCGGAGACAAAAGCATTTATGGCCTTTGCCGGAATGCATCATTTTGTGATGTCATGCAACATGCATACCGGCTCTGAAGTGGCCAATTACCCGTGGGATACATGGTCTTTTCCCACTGCTGATGATGCCTGGTGGCAGGAAGTTTGCAAGCAGTATGCCGACACGGTACATACTTATGCCAGAGCGGGTTATCTGACTGCTTTAAACAATGGAATTACTAACGGATACGCTTGGTACAGCATCACCGGCGGGCGACAGGATTACATGAATTATTTCCGGCGCGACCGCGAATTCACTTTGGAAATGTCTTACAATAAAATGCCCGAACCTGACAGTTTACCGAAATACTGGACATACAATTACCGCTCCCTTCTCAACTATATACATCAGTCTTTAAGGGGGTTACATGGAATCGTTACCGACAGTATCACAGGGAAACCCCTTAAGGCAGATGTTTTTGCCATAAACCATGACAACCATCACTCGGATGTTTATTCTGATTCCCTGACCGGTCGGTTTTTCCGCCCGATTTATCCGGGAACTTATAATTTTCAGTTTACAGTTTCAGGATACCGGAAAAAAATTATTCGAAATGTACATATTGGCAGCAACAAGCTAACAATATTAAATGTAAAAATGCTGTCCGATAAATACACGGGTATGGGAAAGCAAAAAAGAGTCCGAATAAAAGTATATCCTAATCCTGTTACAAACAAGCTTTATTTTACAGGCTTTGCGGAAAACAGCAGGGTCTTCATTATTAACCTTTCCGGAAAAGTCATTTTCTCACAAAAAGTAAGTCGGGGTGCGCCGGTGGATGTCAGCACGTTGCCACAGGGAATTTATTTCTTAAAAATTATTTCAGAAAACAGTTCTGTTATCCGTAAATTTGTGAAACGCTAAATAAAAAAAAGCCGGACAAAATAATCATCCGGCTATCAAATTTATTTTCAGAAAATAAGAGAACTATTCATTTCCAATCTTGAACTCTTTGGAATATTCGTTATTTTCCAACTTTCGTTTTACCTCTTTAAAGGCTTTAACCGTATATTCCACATCTTCAAGAGTGTGAACAGCTGTGGGGATTAATCGTAGCAAAATTGTTCCTTTGGGGACAACAGGATAAACCACGATAGAACAAAAGATATCATAATTTTCACGCAGGTCGTACGTTATTTGCGTTGCATCAGGAATGGTTCCGTTGAGCATTACCGGTGTTACCGGAGAAGCGGTGTTTCCGATGTTGAGGCCTGCTTCTCGTAAACCCTTTTGCAATGCATTTACAATAGTCCATAATTTTTCGCGATGCGAGGGCTCTTCACGCAAAAGCTCAAGACGTTTTATGGCACCTACAACCATAGGCATGGGAAGTGATTTGGCAAAAATCTGCGACCGCATATTGTACTGCAGGTATTTGATAACTTTGGGGTCACCGGCCACAAAAGCACCGATTCCGGCCATAGATTTGGCAAAAGTGCCAAAGTATATATCCACTTTATCCTGTACGCCAAAATGCTCATCTGTTCCCGCACCAGTAGGCCCCATAGTGCCAAAACCATGGGCATCATCAATGAGAATCCGGAATTTATATTTTTCTTTCAAAGCAACAATTTCGGGCAGATTTCCAAGATCGCCTGCCATTCCATATACCCCTTCAGTAATCAGGAGAATTCCACCACCTGTTTTTTCCACAAGTTTGGTAGCGCGTTCCAGCTCTTTTTCCAGATTTTCCATATCGTTATGCGGATACACAAAACGTTTTCCAAAATGAAGCCGCATACCATCAATAATACAGGCGTGTGCTTCAGAATCGTAAACAATCACATCATTCCTGTTAACCAAGGCGTTGATAATGGAAACCATTCCCTGATAACCGTAATTCAAAAGATAAGCTGCCGGCCTGCCCACAAAAGCTGCCAGCTGCTTTTCCAGTTCTTCATGTTTTGTTGTATGTCCTGACATCATCCGGGCACCCATAGGATAAGCCAATCCCCAGTCTCTCGCACCTTCAGCATCTGCTTTTCTAACTTCAGGATGATTTGCAAGCCCCAGGTAATTGTTCAGACTCCAGACGAGCCTTTCTCTACCCATAAACATCATCTTATCAGAAATTTCTCCTTCCAGTTTCGGAAACATATAATATCCTTCCGACTGGTCGGCATACATTCCCAGAGGCCCCATATTAACCTCACATTTATCAAAAATATCCATTTTTTGTGCTTTTAAAATACGGAGCAAAAGTAGGTAAATTATATGAGTATGCAAAAGCAGGCTGTAGCTAACAGCAATTGAAATAAAGAAAAATATCCCTTTAGGACATCGCTTTTTTTATCCGAATAAAAGTTCAGTTAAAAATTCATACACCATTGATTATCATATTGTTTTACCTGTCCGGAAAAAATACACAACAGCGTTTTCACCAACATAAAAAAATTACTATAATATTTATACGATATACCTTGTATTTTCGTTTTGTACTTCAATAATTTATTATAATTTTGCCGCATGCTAAAAAAGGCTTTTTTTATATTGTTAATTGCTGGTTATATTGTAGTTAACACCGGATGTAATAATTATTCCAAAATTTTAAAGGGACCCGACAATACTTCAAAGTATCAGACGGGAATTGATCTTTATGAAAATGGTAACTTCAAAAAGGCGTTAGAGTTCTTTGATATTCTGCGCTCTTATTATCAGGGTACCGAAAAAGGTGAAAAGTTAACATATTATACGGCAAACTGTTATTTCCAAATGAAAGACTATCAGCTGGCCAGTTATTATTTTCACCAGTACCAGCAGATGTACCCCAAAGGTACGCATGCTGAAGAGTCAGCCTATTTGCAGGCATACTGTACTTACCTCACTTCGCCTCGTCCGCAATTGGATCAAACCAATACTTATAAAGCGCTACAGGAACTTCAGTCGTACATCAACCGCTACCCCAACAGCTCCAAAGTTTTAAAGGCCACCCAGCTTATGGATAATCTGCATAAGAAATTGGAAATAAAAGATTATCAAATTGCCTACCTCTATTATCGCATGGAAGATTACCAGGCAGCTATTACCTCTTTTAAAAATCTATTAAACGACTATCCCGAAAGTACCAGCAAAGAGTTGTATCTTTATTATATTGCCAAATCTTATTATGATTATGCAGCTAAAAGTATTGTAGAAAAACAAAAAGAACGTTTTGAAAAAATGGTGGAAGCCTATAACAATTTGTTGTTTCTCTTCCCAAAAAGTAAATATTTACCGGAGTTAAAACCGTTGAGTGAAAAAGCAAAAGAATTTTTAAAATAAACAAACATGGACTATAAAAAAATTAAATCTGAAACAACCGCCGTTACCCGCCATAAAGAAAAATTTTATGAGCAAACAGGAAATATCTACGAAACAGTGGTTGTTTTATCAAAGAGAGCTAACCAGATTGCCCAGGAATTAAAACAGGAGTTGGATTCAAAAATTGCTGAATTTGCTACTTCAAATGATAATCTCGAAGAAGTTTTTGAAAACAGGGAACAGATTGAAATTGCCAAATATTACGAACGGCTTCCAAAACCTACATTGCTGGCTGTACACGAATTTATGAACAACCAGATATACATTAGAAATCCACACAAAGAAGTTGCTACTGATTTTTAACAGGTAACTTTTGTTTTTGTAAATAAACATTATGCTTAAGGGGAAAAAAATCGTTGTAGGTATTACGGCAGGAATTGCTGCCTACAAAATCCCTTTGCTCATCCGTTTACTTAAAAAAGAGGGCGCTGAGGTACAGGTTGTTATGACCACCTTCGCTAAAGAGTTTGTTACGCCTCTTACCCTTTCTGTGGTTTCGGAGAATTCTGTACTTTCTGATTATTATGTAAAAGAAGATGGTAGCTGGCACAGCCACGTTGAACTTGGGCTATGGGCCGATGCGCTTTTGCTGGCACCACTTACCGCTAACTCGTTGGCTAAAATGGCCGCCGGAATTGCCGATAATTTTCTTATGACACTGGTACTTTCTGCACGTTGCCCGCTGTTTTTCGCTCCCACCATGGATTTGGATATGTTTCAACATCCAACAGTATCGGAAAATATTGTAAAATTACAGTCGCGGGGATATCATTATATCGAACCGGCTGAAGGGGAATTAGCCAGCGGGCTCAAAGGCAAAGGTCGCATGAAAGAACCGGAAGAGTTACTGCATGTATTAACAGATTATTTTTCTACAGAACATATCTTCAAAGGAAAAAAGGTGATGGTATCTGCCGGACCTACCCATGAGCCCATTGACCCTGTACGTTTTATCGGTAACAGTAGCTCTGGCAAAATGGGGCTGGCCATAGCCAAAGCCTTTGCCCGAAAAGGAGCCAACGTGGAACTTGTTATGGGGCCTGCTAATCTGGACACCCGGTTTCCGGGAATTCGCACAACAGATGTCAACACGGCATCCGAAATGGAAACAGCATGTAAAAAAATATTTCCGAATGTTGAAATTGCAGTAATGGCTGCCGCTGTAGCTGATTTCACTCCTGCTGAACCTGCTAATGAAAAGATAAAAAAAGCTTCCGGACCGGAAGTTATCCATTTGAAACCAACTGCCGATATTCTTGCCGGCCTGGGAAAAATTAAAAAACAAAAACAACTTCTGATTGGTTTTGCACTGGAAACGGAGAATGAACTTGCCAATGCAAAAGAAAAGCTTCAAAAGAAAAATCTGGATATGATTGTCCTGAATTCGCTGAAAGACAAAGGAGCCGGTTTCGGCACCGATACCAATAAAATCACCTTACTCACAAAAAACAATCCGCCCAGGTTATTTCCTTTAAAAGCAAAAGAGGCTGTTGCCCTGGATATTCTTTCCGCTATTCAATCTCTTATGGAGGAGTGATTTATGAAAAAACCAATCCTGTTTTTCTTTTTCACTATTCTACTGGTTACAAGTCTATTGGCACAGGAGTTTAATTGCAAGGTAGAAATTAACACGCAGCAGGCACAAGGTTTCGACCGTAGTGTGGTTACCGATTTGAAAACAGCCATGACCGAGTTTATGAATAACAGGAAATGGAGTAATTATAATTTTGCACCGGAAGAGCGAATCGAATGTACTTTGCTGTTTACAGTTACGCAAATCATTTCTTCCGATGAATTCAAAGGCACTTTTAGCATTATCATGCAGCGTCCCGTTTTCAGAACTACATATCTTTCGCCTTTGCTCAACATGATCGATAAAAACATCCGGTTTAAATACCTGCCTTCGCAGGCGATGAACTTTTCAGATGGTACCTACTCCGGTAACCTTACCTCTTTGCTTGCCTTTTATTCATATATGATGCTTGGTATTGATTTTGACTCTTTTGCGTTGAATGGCGGAACGGCTTTTTATCAGAAGGCGATGTCAGTTGTACAGTCGGCACAGAATTCAGGATATTCGGGATGGCAGTCTTTTGAAAGTGAAAAAAACAGGTATCATTTTGTAGAACAGTATCTTAATAAAGCTTATGAGCCATTGCGAACTTTTCTGTATCAATATGACCGGAAAGGTCTTGATGTGATGGCTGAAAATGTTGTAGAAGGCAGAAAAGTAATTCTTAAATCACTTTCCCTGTTGAAGAATGTTTATGACAAACGCCCCGGATTGTATGATCTGCAACTCATTCTGGATGCCAAACGAGGCGAAATAATAAATATTTTTTCCAAAGCCACTCCTGCCGAAAAGAACGCCATGATTAATATTCTTAGCGTGGTGGATGCCCCCAACGGAACACGTTACCGCGAAGTGCTGCGAACACATTAAAAACCCCGGAACGATTTACCGAACCGGGGTGTCGAAAACATTTCTGTCTCTTTTTAGAATTTTAAATTGATACCGGCCATAAAATTAAATTTTGCCTGCGGAAAGTAACCGTTCATTTCTGACTCTACACCATTGTACACGTAACGATAGACCCAGGCATTGGATGCATAGGCAACATTGAAAATATTGTTCAGGCTCAACATAAAG
Organism: Bacteroidales bacterium; assembly: GCA_015488735.1. GTDB lineage: Bacteria > Bacteroidota > Bacteroidia > Bacteroidales > F082 > Sulfidibacterium. The sequence continues at coordinate 17,355 of WFNG01000192.1, forward strand.
CCCAGCGATTTTATTCCGCGAATGTATAACGTGTAATCAAATTTCAGGTTATTTACCCAATAAGGATGCAGACTTCGCTCCCGGCTCGAAGTGTTGTCAATATACTGCCGTCCTACATATTTGGAAATCCATGCAACATGAAAATGTTTCACTGGTGTCAACATCAGGTTACTCCCCGCGATAATATCCGGAGAAAAAGAGATATTGGTGGTTCCAAGGTATTTGGAATACTGGTATGGTTCGGTGGCCGGATTATCCCAGTAGTTCCAGTTATCCACATACTCTGTAAAATTTTTAATCTTATTTTGGCTCAGACTTACATTGGCGTTCCATTCCATTATAGGAGAAATCTGCCAGGCAGAAGAAATTTCAATTCCCGTGCGAAAGCTTTTCGGTACATTTGTCATAATGGCTGTTCCCACGTTGTTTATCTTCCCGGTAAGTACAAGTTGATTTTTATAGTTCATAAAGTAGAGATTGGCATTAACCGATAATTTTGACCGGGTAATTTTGTAACCCAACTCATAATCTACCAAACGTTCGCTGCTAACTTTTTGGTTAGGGTCGGCATCGGTATAAACCGACCGGCTGGGTTCACGATGCGATACGCCAAAGGAAATATAAACATTATTCCGTGGATTAATGGCATAGGAAATACCGGCTTTGGGATTGAAAAAGTTAAAATTATGTTTCTGTGTCAAATCACTCATATCATCATAAGTGCCATTTATTCGATAGTTGATATTTCGATATTGCATATCAGTCATCAGGCTAAGGTACTCGTTAATACGATAATCCCATTTTACAAAAAAGTTATATTCAGCTTTTAATCCTGTGTTGTAATACCAGTTACGGTTATAATCGCCAAGACGGGCCACCTGTGCCCACACAACTTTTCCATAATGTTCGCCATTGTAATAATTCCATCCGGTTCCAAAGGAAATAGCACTTCGGCCGGATTTATAGTTTCCCATAATATTATATCCGTAAAAGTAGTTGTTGAGCCACTTTTGACGAACCAGATTGGTTGTAGTAATGGTGTCGTTGCCAATAATGGTATCATTCATACCATATTTAGAAAACTTCTGATTATTTTTATAAGAATTGTAATAGCCAAAACCACGTGTCAGGAAAAGTGCCGCTGCCAGATTCAGCTTTTTGTTAAATTGATGGGCATAATGGAGCTGATAGTAATTTTGGGTATAATTATCTGTTTGGTTTTTGTAATACCCTAAAAATTTACCCTGTTTGTTATAAATTGCCCCTGCAGGATTATAGGTACGATTTGTGGCCAGGCTGTCTTTGGGAACGCCATACCATGCCTGATATGTCTTTTCGTGACCCAGCATGGCAATGGCCTTAAAAACATCCTTTTTACCATAATATCCGGTGGAAAAATATCCGGAACGCAGGTTGGAAGAAGCCCTGTCAATATATCCATCGGATGTAATAAGAGAAAAGCGGCCATCTACAACCCAGTGTTTGTTTATAAGCCCTGAACCAAAATTGAAAGTATTTTTAAAAGTATTGAAAGAACCAGCAGCACTGCTTATTTCTGCTGTGGCATTGGGATTGAACTTGCCTGTTTTAATATTGATGCTTGCGCCGAAAGCTGCTGAACCGTTGCTCGAGGTGCCAACGCCACGTTGTATCTGAATGTTGTCCACCGAAGAAGCCAGGTCGGGAAGATCGACGAACCATACGCCTTGTGATTCAGCATCATTTACCGGAACACCGTTAAGGGTGACATTAATTCCTGCCAGATCAACACCACGAA
>WFNG01000193.1 GCA_015488735.1 Bacteroidales bacterium
CTGGAAGCTTCTGAAAAAAATCTTCACCTTGTTACTGAAATAGACGAAAACATACCGCAAAACATATACTTTGAAGGTGCCAGACTCAGACAAATATTGCTCAATATTATTGGCAATGCCATAAAATTCACGCAACAGGGAAGCATAACCGTAAAAGCACATAGTGTAATTGACGATAAATCAAAAAATATTACGCTGATAATTGAAGTAACAGATACAGGTTCGGGCATATCCCCTGAAGAACAAAAATTGATTTTTATGCCATTCCATCAGGGAGAAACCAAAGAAAAGGCTAAAGGTGCCGGGCTGGGCCTGGCCATAAGCCAGCGGTTAGCAAAAGCAATGGATGGAGAAATAAAACTGGAAAGCACCCCGGGTAAAGGTAGTCGGTTTTCGGTTATTTTTCATAATGTCCGGATAAGTAAAAATACGGCTGTTATTTCCAAAGAAAAAACATCAGCCCACAAAACCACCAACAAAAGATGCCTTTTCATTAACCAGCCTCACGAATTAAAAGAGAATCTAAAACAGGTTTTTGTCTCTCATGGATTTGAAGTGGAAGATGTGGGGTTAAACTTATCGCGGGCACGACAAAAAATTTCAAACTTCCGGTTGATTGTTTTCTGTTGCCTTAATAAAGAGATTTTGCAAAATGCAAAAAATATTTTTGAAAAAGAAAATCTCGACAAGAAACATGTTTTCCTGATTCTGAATATCAATAAACATTTTCCCATTGACCAATCCAATGCTTCGTCAATTAATTTGTTTGACAAACCAGAAAATGAAATCAAATTGGCCCTACGGGAATTTATACGGCAATTTAATGAAAATGAGTGTGCACTGCATCTTTTCAGTTTGCAGCAACCACTGGATAATCAGAAATTCTCAGACGATGTAAAACAACTCTATCACAACTATTTTGAACCGGCATTGAATACTAAAATGCTTGACAAAATTGAAGCCTTTTCCCAACATCTGCAGCGGTTAGCAACAACATACCACCTTGAAAACCTTATGGAATATACGCATGACCTGAATTATCATTTGAAAAACTTTGATATTATTGCTATTGAAAAACAGTTACGTATCTACAAAAAAGCCTTTGAAATAACCTTTATCAAGAAATGAAACCTGCAAAAAAAATAGTGCATCTCAGAAAGACCTTTCAAAATATGGGATTGGTGTGGACTATTGCCGTACTACTTTTATTCGTGGGGGTGCAACCGTGCCGGGGTTTTAATCTCGATAATATTACTGATACAACAAACGTGTCAATTATTCTTCAGGACAGCCTGCTTTCGCCTGTAGAAAGACTTAATCTTATGAATAAACTTGCTGCGCTCTATCAAAATTCAAATCCCCAAAAAGCTTTGAATTACAACAGCCTGACCATTAAAATAGCAAAGGCACTACACGACACACAAGCTATGGCACATGCTTCCTTTTATCTGGCAGAGAATTATCAGGCACTTTGTATGTTTGGAAAGGCTGATTCGCTTTACAATATTATTGCCCGCTCCGACCTTGGATGCAGTAAAGACAGACAAGCAATGATTTTCCTCAAAATGGCCGATAATTTTTACAGCTGGAGTCATTACAAAAAGGCAGCCGGATATTATGTAAAAGCCAGAAAACTTTATGAGCAACTGGGAATAAAATCAGGAATAGCAGCAGCACTTAAAGGGGAAGGAAAAGTATGGACAAACTATAACGATTATGCCCGGTCCATTGGACTACTACAGCGTGCTTATGATATCTATAAACAGTTGGACAATAAAATAGGACTTGCCGATATCGATGATCAGCTGGGAATTGTGATGGAAAACTGGGGTAAATATGACCGCGCCGAAAGCTTCTTTTCATCTGCCTTCAAAATCTATAAAGAGAAGGGCGATTTATTTCATCAGGCCAATATATACCTGCACTTTGGTGAAATTAAGCAAGAACAAAAACACTATTCCAAAGCAGTGAAATATTATCAAAAAGCCAAAATCCTTGCAGAAAAAATAAACAGCAAAATTCTTTTTGTTATTGCACTGAGCAATATTGGAGAAATATATTATGCACAAAAACAATATGATCTGGCATTGGAATATCAGCAAAAAGCATTGATTTTGAAAAAGAAGATTGGTGACCGGCACCGCATAGCCATCACCATGCTGGATATGGGAAAGATCTATTATAAAAAAGGAAAACTTAATATAGCTAAACAATATGGCGATAGCGTTCTTCTTATAGCACAAAAAATAAACACCAAAGACCTGCTGCTTGACACTTACCTATTGCTGTCGAAAATCAGTAAAAAGAAAAATAATTATGCTACAGCCTATACCTATCTCACAAAATACAATCAAATTCATCAGAAAATCTTTTCCAGCAAAAACCGGCAAATAGTAAGTGAAATGGAGGTACGCCTGGAAGCTGAAAAAAAAGTAAGAGAAAATGAATTGCTCCGTAAGCAGGATAAATTAAACCAGGCACAATTGGCCGAAGAAAAAAACACACGCCTTATTCTCCTCATTTTCACATCCTTTTTTGTCCTGGCTGCTTTAATTGTCCTGATTTACATAAAATACAAAAATAAAATTATCCAGACAAACTACGGACTACTGGCTGCACGAAACCAGAAAATTACTGAACAAACCGAACGACTTTCAAAACTAAACAACGAACTTTTTACCAGTCGTGAACAGTATAGAAGTATTGTTGAAAATGCCACTATTGGGATGTACCAAACCACATTTGACGGCAGGATTCTGTTTGCAAACAAAACACTTCTCCACATGCTGGGCTATTCTTTCTCGGAGCTTCAGGAAATAAATCTAAACAAAGCCAAAGCCAATAGGGATCATTTTATCAGTTTAATTGAAAAACAAGGTATTATTACCGGTCGCGAAGATGTGTGGGAACATGCAGACGGAAGTAAAATTTACGTCAGGGAAAGTGCCTGGTCCATTCGCGATAAAAAAAATAAAACACTCTATTATGAAGGCATTATAGAAGATATTACAAAAAGAAAACAAGCGGAACAGGTAGCAGAAAAACGCAAAGAAAGACTTCAAAAAATCAATGTAGAATTACACAAACGTAACATCGAAATAAGAACAGCAAAAAATCAGGCCGAAGAAGCAAACCGTGCAAAGTCATTGTTTATCGCCAATATCAGCCATGAAATAAGAACACCTTTAAATTCTATTATCGGATTTACCGATTTGTTAATCCCTATGGTAAAAGACCAGAAGGAAAAAGCTTTCCTCCAGTCAATTAAAAACAGCAGCAACAGTCTTTTATCACTCATCAACGATATACTCGACCTTTCCAAAATTCAGGCAAAAAAACTCGAGCTTTACACCGAACCTGTTTCAATTCATAAAGTCATATCAGGAATTCAACAAATATTTTATCCTCAGATCGAGAAAAAACAAATCCGGTTTATAACTGAACTGTCCTCTGAATTGGATGGTATATTTCTGTTAGACGCCATCCGCTTTCGCCAGATATTGTTTAACCTGGTGGGAAATGCCATCAAATTTACAGATAATGGATTTGTAAAGCTCACCGTTAGCGGACAACAATCTAAGGACGAAAAAAAATATTACAACCTGGACATAACCGTTGAAGATACAGGATCTGGCATTCCTGAATATGAACAGAAAATTATCTTTGAAGCATTTAAACAGTCTGCCTATTCCATATCACAACAAAGGCAGGGAACAGGACTTGGATTGAGCATTACCAAACGCCTTGTTGAAGCCATGAACGGAACTATCGCCCTTAAAAGCAAACCAGGAAAGGGCACAATATTTACCATCAAACTGCGTAAAGTGGAAAAAGTAAAAAATACCGGAATTTCCCTGCCGGGAGATGATGCCAAAAAAACCGCAAAACATCACGAACAAGAACCCAAACAAAATACTTTCATTAAAATAGCGGCAAATATACGCCGTGATTTCTCCAATAAGTATTTTCAAAAATGGATAATTATCAATGAAAGCAAAATAATCGATGACATTAAATTGTTTGGAAATGAAATCTCTGTTTTTGGGAAAGAAAGACATATAAATATAATACAAAAAACGGGGGAACAACTTATCGAAGCATCAGAACATATTGAAATAGAAACTATTGAGCAATTACTTTTACAAATAAAGTCATTTTTCTAATCCTGTAATATCATGCCCGAAACAACAAAAAAACATAAAATTCTCATTGTGGATGACATCCCAAAGAACATTCAGATTCTGGGAAATATCCTATCCAAAGAAAATTACCAGATTGCTTATGCCCAAAGCGGCGAACAGGCGCTTTCCATTACCCATCATCAGAAATTCGATTTGATTTTACTGGATATTATGATGCCCGAAATGGATGGCTTTGAAGTCTGCAAAGTACTCAAAGAAAATCCGCAATCCAGCGACACTCCGATTATTTTTCTTACAGCCAAAGCTGACATGAACAGTATTGTAAAAGGTTTTACGGTGGGTGGACAGGATTATATTACCAAGCCTTTTAATGCTTCTGAGCTGCTGGCCCGTACAGAGACACACATTCAGCTTCATGAACAAAAAATTGAACTGGCAAGGATGAATGAACTTCTGGAGGAAAAGGTCAAAGAGCGTACACAGCAATTAGAAAAAGCCTACACGCGGCTCAACCAACTCGAAAAAGCAAAAACAGACTTCCTCGATATTATCAGCCACGAACTGCGAACTCCGCTAAATGGCATTTCAGGCCTTACAACATTACTAAATCTTACCGAATTATCAGAAGAACAGCAGGAATATATCCATTATCTGGAAGATGTAGCCAGCCGGTTAACACGGTTTTCTGAAACAGCCCTGCTTATCACAAACCTAAGGGTAAACAATAGTCAGCCCGACTTTCTGCCAACCCAGGTGAAATATATCTTGGAATCAGCTTTGTTGCAATTTGAAAAGAAAAACAAAGGCAAATATCAATCCATCCAACTCGAAATGCATGAAGAAAATGTTCTTCTCGCCGTCAATACAACACTGGTAAAAAAGTCGCTGGAAATGCTCATGAATAATGCCTGTAAATTTGGAGGGCAAAATGTAAATATACGATTATCCATGTTTTCTGATGAAGATAAAATTATCCTTTCCTGTACCGACAACGGACCGGGATTTAGCGAAAACTCTCTGAACCAGCTTTTTGAGTTTTTCTCTACAGGAGATGTTTTACATGAAGAAGGCACAGGATTGTCGCTGGCTGCCATCAAACTTATCATGGACTACCACAATGGGAAAATAGAAATCAGAAACGTTAAAGAAGGAGGGGCACAGGTACAATTGATTTTTAACAGAAGCAGATATCCGGCCCGTTAACGCCGAAATTTCTATCTTTGGCCATTAATCTTTTAATGTTAAAAATTATGAATCTACTTACAGGAAAAGTTGCACTTATAACAGGGGCAGCCAGAGGTATTGGCAAAGCCATTGCACTGAAATTTGCAGCCGAAGGTGCAGACATTGCCTTCAGCGATTTAAACTATGACGAGCACATGAAAGCTGCGGAAGCCGAAATAATCGCCACAGGTGTAAAAGCAAAAGGCTACGCTTCCAATGCTGCATCTCTGGAGGCCAGTGAAAAGCTTATTGCCGATATTATTAACGACTTTGGGAAAATAGATATTTTAGTTAACAATGCAGGAATAACCCGCGACAATTTGCTTCTACGCATGACAGAACAGGACTGGGATGCTGTTTTAACAGTTAACCTGAAGTCGGCCTTCAACCTTACAAAATCGGTTCAACGTTTTATGATCAAACAACGTCAGGGAACAATCATCAACATGAGCTCTGTAGTCGGAGTAAACGGCAATGCCGGCCAGTCAAACTATTCTGCTTCCAAAGCCGGACTGATTGGCTTCACCAAATCCATTGCACAGGAACTGGGCTCCAGAGGTATCCGTTGTAATGCCCTTGCCCCCGGATTTATCGAAACCGAAATGACAAAAAAATTACCGGATGATGTTCGTGAAACATGGATTAAAGCCATCCCTCTCCGCCGTGCCGGAAAGCCTGAAGATGTAGCCGATGTGGCCACTTTCCTGGCTTCAGATCTCTCTTCTTACGTCAGCGGACAGGTTATCAATGTTTGTGGTGGCATGAGTACCTAAAAGGTAAACGGTAAAAATATCAAACAGAACATCCGTTCAAAATGTTCTGTTTGATAAAATCATGTTTTATTTTCAGATAAACAAGACAAAGTCATACCACACTGCCTAAACCATGTTTTTTATCCTTTCAAAAATCTTAACTTATCTATTTCGCCCTGCTATTTGGCTGGTGATATTGCTGGCTTTGGCAATTTTTCTCAAAAATACACGGAAGAGAAAACGTAGTTTATGGTTGGGATTTCTGATTCTGCTCTTTTTCTCCAATACGTTTATTGTAACCAAAATTGCAGGACTCTGGGCCGTAAATCCGCAACCTGTAACACAAATTTTTGATGTGGGTGTAGTGTTGGGCGGCTCCACCGTTACTTATGAGAAAGAGCTCCACAGAATTACTTATAAGGGAAATATTGACCGGTTATTGCAGGCTGTGGAAATGTACAACAAGGGGAAAATAAAGAAGATACTGGTTACCGGAGGCTCCGGAAATTTGATTTATTCCAAATTTAAAGAAGCCAAAGCACTCCGGTCGTTTTTGCTGAGCATAGGTATTCCCAAACGAAATATTTTGATGGATACACTGGCTGAGAACACCCATCAAAATGCCGTTTACACCAAAAAAATATTGCAGCAAAATCCCCGGATTCATTCTGTTCTTCTTTTTACATCTTCCCTGCACATGCGAAGAGCCATAGCCTGTTTCCGACACGAAGGTATTGAAGCACAGCCCTATCCCACTAACCTTATTAATACTGAAACACATTGGAATATAGAATATATGCTTATCCCCGACGTGGCTAACTTCCTCATCTGGAATGGGATGATTCATGAAATAGCAGGATACGGAGTATATAAAATCATGGGATACATTTAAAAAAAAGAAAATAATATGGCAACCATTCTTTTTTACGTAATACTGGGCATTATCATTCTCGATTTTCTTTTTGAACGATGGCTCGATTATCTTAACCTGAGTTACCTGAAGCCCGAACTCCCGCCAGAACTGAAGGGTATTTACGACCATGACAAGTATAAGAAATCGCAACAATATCTGAAAGCCAACAGCCGGTTTTCCATGATAAGTGCTACCTTTTCTTTTGTATTGATAATGCTCATGCTGACATGTCACGGGTTTGCCTGGGTAAATGAATTCGTACAACATCTCAGCGCCAACAATTATGTAAGAACATTGCTGTTTTTTGGAATTCTGGGACTGGGTGCCGATTTTTTATCCCTTCCGTTTCAACTATATAACGTTTTTGTAATTGAAGAGAAATTTGGTTTTAACAAAACAGGGATTTCCACCTTCATTACAGATAAAATTAAAACATGGTTTATGGGAGGCATTATCGGTGGCGGAATCCTGCTGTTTTTACAATGGGCACAAGCCGCCGGAGGATCTGTTTTCTGGCTTCTGGCATTTGGGGGTGTTGGGATTTTTACCATTTTCATGGCTATGTTTTACACCAGCCTTATTGTGCCTTTGTTCAACAAACTTACACCTCTGGAAGAGGGAGAACTGAAAAAAGCCATCGAAACTATGGCAGAAAAAGCCGGCTTCAAATTAGCGGATATATTCGTTATGGATGGCTCAAAAAGAAGTACCAAAGCCAATGCTTATTTCAGTGGACTGGGGCCCAAAAAGAAAATTATTCTTTATGATACGCTGATAGATGAACTGAGTACAGAAGAGGTGGTAGCAGTATTGGCCCATGAAATCGGACACTACCGCAATAACCATATTTACAAAGGGCTTGCTTTGTCGCTTATACAGTTATTTATCATGATTTTTTTGTTGAGTAAGGCCCTTGCACTTCCTGCATTTTCACAAGCCCTTGGCGCATCTCAGATGAATTTTTATATGGGACTGCTGGCCTTTGCGCTGCTTTACACGCCTGTCTCCTTCGTCCTCGACATTTTCATGAATCTCTTTTCGCGAAAACATGAATACCAGGCAGATGCTTATGCTACATCGCAAGGACTGGGAAAAAGTCTGATAAACGCCCTGATTAGGTTATCAGTGTCCAGCCTGAGCAACCTGCAACCTCATCCGTTTTATCGATTTTTTCATTACTCCCACCCTACGCTGCTACAACGGAAGCAAGCTATTGAAAAACAAATTTCCTAAGAAGCCTGAAACTGCGTGCGATATTCTGATAATACTGATAATCCGGCAAAATACTTTGTGTGGGTAACAAACAATTATTATAACAGGGCGGGTTAGTAAGAAGCTTTTTTGAAACGAAAGAAGGTGATAATCGTTTTAATAACTATCTTAAAATCAGTCCACGGGCTGGCAATCATTGCATATTGGTTATCCAGAGCAATTCTCTCTTCCGGGTTGTGTACTTCTGTTGAGCGTATTTGCCATAAGCCCGTAATTCCGGCAGGGGCCATAAAACGGTACGACCACTCGTCTGTTGTCAAATGTTCTGCCTCATACAAAGGCAAAGGCCGGTTTCCAACCACCGACATATCCCCTCTGAGCACATTATAGAACTGAGGAATTTCATCGAAATGAAGTTGCCTGAGAATTTTGCCCACGGTTGTAATACGCGGATCATCTTTCATTTTAAAAAACGTGTTTTGCAACAACTTTAATTTTCTTAACCGCAGGTATTGATTTTCACAAATCTCCACACCATCCAGAAACAATATTGGGGAACAAGGCTTTCCAAGACGTTTACAATCCGGACAATCCTCAAGTTTGGAGGCATCACTCATATGATGCTCTTTCTGCTCATTTTTCAAATACTCGTTGAGGCCCGAAAGTTTCGACAGTTTTTCGTCAGCATCGTTCACCATGGTTCGAAACTTATAGAACATGAAAATATCATAACCCGTCCCAACGCGTTTCTGAGTGTAAATAACAGAGCCCTTGCTTTCCAGCTTAATAGCAATTAAGATGAGTAAAATCAATGGTGAAAAGAAAATAAGGGCAAAAGCAGAAAAAAGCACATCAAAAAGTCTTTTACCCCGTCCAATACGGTAGTTAATATGTTCTTCGTTCTCTTTCTCGGTGCTGTTTACTTTTACTTTCAAGGCGTTAAAATCAAGGATCAAAAAGAATCTGTTTTCCTCATAAAGGAAAATTATTAAAAAAATACTGAGTATCAACCCCTTGCTGCTCCAGCTCAGGCTTAATACTTTTTACAAACCTAATAATTTCCTCCATAGAAACAGAAAAGGTAACCCCATAATTTATCACCCTTTTTTTGTTAATAAATAATTCGCCCCTGAACGGTTCCTTTTTGCTGTAAATATCAGTATTTTCAATATTTGGTTCTAAATAAAAAATATCACTTCCGGCGGCTGAACTGGCAATACCTACCCACTCAAAACGAGGAGAGCCATCGCGTACTGCAAACACAGGCCCTCCGCTTATTCCACGATTAAAAATGGCATTGGTTAGAAAAAATCCATCTTTGCTGTTATCCGGTTTACTCACAATTCCATTTTCCACCATTTTATATCCTTTTGGGAATCCCATAACATAAACAAATGTTCCCCAGTCCAGCTCAGAAGATTTACCGGTTGGAAAAGGCATTACGCTAACATCTTCGTCCGGAGAGACAGATGCCATAAGCAAAGCAATATCATGCTTTTTATCTGTGGCAATAAGCTTAACATTAGGATTTTCCAATCCGGTTATGTAATTCACTTGTTTAATCTTGGTTGCGATATTGCTGATAATTCCGGAAGAATCAGGAAAATACGTGATAATTGTGTCTTTAAAATTCACAACGTGAGCACATGTGAGCAAAACAGCTTTTTCGCTGTTTGCATAAATAACAGATGCGGTTCCCAACACCGAATGATTAGTAACAGTATGCGAGGCTGCAAAATCGTCCGTATTACCCAATTTAAATCTCCTCATGGTTATTTTCGTGCTTTTGTGGAAAGTATATACTTTATAAAAGGTAATCACATTTAACCGGTAAATTGAGTGGGCTATTTTATCCAGCTGCGCAGACACATCCTGCTCAGGAGGACCGTAATCATATTTCCCATCTGCCTTATAGCTGGTTTTTGATGCGGGAAGGTTCTGACGTGCACACGACCAGAATACCGGAGCCAAAAACAAAAAAAGGAAGACAGAATACTTCATTACAAGTCACGGTTTTTCAAAAATAAATAAACAAGCACAATAAAAAGAACCGAATATCCCAGACATCCCCAAATATCCATCCAGGAAACTGTTTCCCTGAAATTGACACCAAAAATTTTCATGAGCGATGAATTCGGCACATCAATCAAATGGGCAATCATTTTTAAAGGTAGAAAATGTGCCACATTATCCGGTAATTTAAAAGCAATAATAGGTTCCAGAACGTAATAATAAAGAGCAAAAATCGCAATAGACAATCCCTGTTTCTGGAGTACAAAAGCAAAGAGCATAGCCATAAGTAAAAAGGCGAACACTTCCAGAAAGTAGGCCGGGACGAAAAACATCTTACCAAAAACCAGGGCAGTGGTAATGTGCCCGGTATGCGCAAACCCCAGTAACATAGCCGATAAAAACAAAACCAGTGTTACCCCCAACGAAATGAACAGGACAAAAATAACTTTGGAAAACAAAAATTCCACGCGGCTCATACCCGACATAACATTCTGGCGAATGGTTTTATAACTATATTCATTCGTGACAAAAATAATAACAATGAGTGCAAGAAATATTTTAAAGAATCCGGCAACATAAGCCAGATTTTGCCAGACATAAGGAAAGCTGTATAAAGAGAAATTGGGGATAGCTACCTGCGAATTTTTACCCACGTTGGAAACAACATGGTTAAGAAACGATTCAATACCCATAAAGACAAACACCACAAGAACCACATACAAAGCACTGAGCACCCAAAATGTACGGTTGTGGTAATATTTCCGGAAATCTATTTTGATTAGTCTATTCATGGCTTTCGGATAAGAGTTCAAGAAAATATTTCTCCAGGCTTTTGGTGCGGACAACCAAATGAGACAGATAAACGCCCTGCTCTGTCAATAATTTGTTTAACGATTCGGGAAGCAAGTCTTCATCAACAGTCAGCACGAACATGCCATTTTGTTTTGTGGCAGATTTTACCGCCTGTATTTTACTTAACGCCGCCTGTAATTTTTCCGTGTCATTGGCAGCGACTTCCATAATCAATGCACCCCCCAGCGCTTCATTTACAGGACCGGCATAACGCTTTTTCCCTTTTTCCAAAACCAGCACATGTGTACATACTTTCTCTACCTCGTCCAACAGGTGGCTGGCAAGAATAATAGTAAAGCCCTGTTTTGCCACTTCTAAAATAAGGTTCCGGATATCAGCAATACCTTTGGGATCCAGACCGTTGGTGGGCTCATCGAAAATAAGCACCTCCGGTTTTCCCAGCATGGCCGCGGCAATAGCCAGTCGTTGTTTCATACCCAGTGAAAAAGTGCTGTATTTATACAGTTTCTTGTCTCTGAGGCTTACCATCTCCAGCACATCATCTATTTCATTGTAAGCCGCTCCGCGAATGTCGGCAACAACCTTGAGGTTTTGTTCTGCCGTGAGATAAGGGTAGAAAAGCGGTTGCTCCAGCAAAGCGCCAATGCGTTTCCGCGAAGCTGAGGAAGGCCGTTGCCCGAACCACAAATGTTCACCGCTGTCGGCTTTGATAATGTCGAGTAATATCCCCAGGGTGGTGGTTTTTCCACTTCCGTTAGGCCCGAGAATACCGAATATACTTCCTTTTTCCACCGTCAGCGACAATGAGTCCAACGCTTTCAGCCGGCCATAGGATTTACTCAGGTTCCGGATTTCCAATACTTCTTTTTGCAAAATAATTTGTTTATAAGTTCTGACGAAAAAAGTTAAAAATTATTACAATAATAGTGAAAAAAAAGGGATTCATAAACTCAAATCAATTTAAAAATACAAAAACCCAGGACTATCCCGGCTAATACTTATTATAAGGACAACCAAAAAGCTGTCGTCAATAACAAATATATTTATCTTTGCCGCTTCTTAATTAATTCTTTATTAATACAATATTATGAAAGTAGAAAATAACAAGGTGGTTACTATGACATACACCTTACATCTCAATGACGAACAGGGTGAGATAATTCAAAAAGTTGACGAGAGCAAGCCTTTTGTCCAGATGTTTGGTGTGGGCGCTTTACTCCCCGTTTTTGAAAGTAACCTCAAAGGACTGGAGCCAGGCGACGACTTTGGTTTTGGGCTTTCCGCAGAAGAAGGTTACGGAAATCCTTCGGATGAAGCCATAATAAAACTTGAAAAGAAAATCTTTGAGATTGATGGCAAAGTAGATACCGAAATGGTAGCTGTGGGAAAGACAATTACCATGCAGGATAACAACGGTAATCCGCTTGACGGAAAAGTTCTCGCTGTGGAAGAAGACAATGTGATTATGGATTTTAACCATCCACTTGCAGGCGAAAGCCTCTACTTCACAGGTTCTATCCTCGATGTTCGTGAAGCAACGGAAGAAGAGTTGTCACACGGGCACGTTCACGGGGCGGGTGGTCATCACCATTAAATCGTCACTTGTAAAGTATGAAAACAGCAGGCTTTTTGTTAAGGTCTGCTGTTTCTTTTTTCCAGCCGGCTATGTTTTTGGTAACAACCTTCTCCGTCGGTAAAGTCAGATCGCTGGCCACACACAACAGTGTTTGTGGTTTACACGTTTTTACAAGGCTCTCCAGCATCTTGTTGTTACGATAAGGGGTCTCGATAAATATCTGGCTCATACTTTTCCGCGAGGCATCCTGTTCCAGCTCACGAATTTTCTTTGCCCTTTGCTGTGAATCAATGGGCAGATAACCGTGAAAACAAAACTGTTGTCCGTTGAATCCGGAAGCCATGAGTGCCAGGATAATAGAATTGGGTCCCACCAGCGGAACAACACGAATATTTTTACGATGTGCCAGATCCACCACCAATGCACCCGGATCGGCCACAGCCGGGGTTCCGGCCTCGGACAAAACGCCCATATCTTCACCGTTTTCGGCAGGTTTCAGAAAAGTATCCACCGCCTCTTCGGGGGTGTGTTTGTTCAACTCAAAAAACTGCATATCATCGATAGGCAATGGATGGCCTGATTTTTTGATAAACCGACGGGCAGTGCGAATATTTTCAACAATAAACACCCTTATACCATAAAGGGTTTCATTATTATAAACAGGAATTACCTTTTGAATGTTTTCATTACTCCCAAGTGTAACGGGAAAAAGATAGAGTGTTCCTTTTTTCATTTTTGACATATCTCTAAAACTTATTGCCAGGGCAGGTGACTCAAATCCACATTGCCTCCCGACAAAATAATTCCCACCCTTTTCCCTTTCACATCAATTTTATTTTCCAGGACTGCAGCAAGGGGAACGGCAGAGGATGGCTCCACCACAACCTTCATCCGTTCAAAAATCAGGCGCATGGATTCAATGATACTTTCTTCTTTCACTGTAACAATATCATCGACAAACTTGCGAATAATCGGAAAAGTAATCTTTCCAAGAGAGGTAAGCAGGCCATCGGCGATGGTTTTTGGCTCCACGCTCAGAACAAGTTTCCCCGATTTAAATGAACGAAAAGCATCATCGGCACCGGCAGGTTCGCAGGCTATCACACGGGTTGTATCAGAGAAATAATGTGCAGCCAAAGCTGTTCCGCTCAGCAAACCGCCCCCACCTACCGGACAAAGAATAATATCCAGACCGGGATGTTCCTCCAATAATTCCATAGCAGCCGTAGCCTGGCCTTCAATAACTTTCAGGTTATCATAGGGATGTATTTCCACAGCACCGGTGCCAGCCACAACCTTTTGCAATGTTGACTCTCTGGCTTCGAGTGTGGGCCTGCAAAAGGTGATGATACCACCATAGCCTTTCACTGCATCAATTTTCACACGCGGGGCATTGTCGGGCATGACAATATAAGCTGGAATTTTCCGCAAAGCAGCTGCCCGTGCCAAAGCCTGCGCATGATTTCCCGAAGAGTGTGTCGCCACTCCTTTTTTGGCCTCTTCATCATCGAGGGAAAAGACGGCATTTACAGCACCTCTCGATTTAAAGGCACCAACTTTTTGAAAATTTTCACATTTAAAAAACAAGCTGGTCTGAAACCTCCCATTCAGAAAAGCAGACTCTAAAATCGGTGTACGATGAATTCCAAACGCTATCCGCTCGGCAGCAGACACTATCTGATCTTTCGAAGGAACTACCATTTTTCCAATCAATCCGGAGATTTTGCAAGCGCCACAATCTTATCCGTAGCTTTATCCAGTAATTTGAAAACAGCCTCACAATCCTCAATTCCACTATTATAAGGATCGGGAACTGTTTTATTTTTTCTATCATCTAACACATTCAGCAAGTAATCTACCTTGACTTTAGCATCCTCCGTTTTGGCAAGCGCCATGACATCACGATAGTTTTTGGTATCCATAACGAATATCTTATCAAACTTTCCGAAATCCTCTTTTAAGAATATTCTTGCCTTACCTTCCGCTGAAAAACCATATTTAGATGCAATTTCAATAACTCTTTTATCGGGAGGTTCATTAATATTAAATGACTCAAAACCAGCGGAATCAACTTCTCCCTTTATGTTGTTTTCTTTGAATTTCTTTTTTAAAATTGTTTCAGCCAGCGGAGAGCGACATACATTTCCCAAATCTACAAACAGCACATTCATAATATTTATGTATTTGTTAATAATTTGCTCTAAATTACAAAAAATTCCTGATATAGCCTGTGTTATCTGGTACATATTAAAAAAAATCCCGTAAGACAAACCTTTACGGGACTTTTTTAACATCTGCATATTACATCTTAAGCTTTTTATCTATTTCATCGACATAAATACGGAACCGCCGGTCAGTTTCAATTAAATTATTAACGGTTCGACAGGCATGCAGAACAGTGGCATGGTCTTTATTACCACACTGTAATCCAATGGTTGCCAACGAATTTTTTGTATGCTTTTTGGAAAAAAACATCGCCAGTTGTCGTGCCTGAACAATTTCTCTTTTACGTGTTTTAGAGTTTATCAAATCCAGTGAGATATTAAAATAATCACAAACTACCTTTTGAATATAATCGATGGAGATTTCACGGGTAGTATTTTTTACAAACTTATCAATCATCTGCCTGGCCAGATCCAGTGTTATGGTCTTTTTGTTTAGTGAAGCCTGGGCAAGGATAGAGATTAAGGCGCCTTCCATCTCCCTGATGTTCGTAGTAATGTTATAAGCCAGATATTCAATAACATCGTAGGGCATTTTTATTCCATCCGTATAAAGCCTTCTCTGCAAAATAGCAATCCGCGTTTCCAGAGCAGGAACCTGCAAATCTGCAGCAAGCCCCCATTTAAAACGTGATAACAAACGGGGTTCCATACCTTTTAATTCAACAGGGGGCTTATCCGATGTAAGAATAATCTGTTTATGATTTTGGTGTAAATGATTGAAAATATGGAAAAAAATATCCTGAGTTTTTTCTTTTCCGGCAAGAAACTGAATATCGTCCAAAATCAACACATCAATCATTTGGTAAAAATGAACAAAATCATTTTGGTTGTTGTTTCTAACCGAATCAATATACTGATTGATAAACTGTTCAGTTTGCAGATAAAGTACTGTTTTTTCAGGAAAATTAGCCTTTACCTGAAGTCCGATGGCATGAACAAGATGTGTTTTCCCGAGCCCTACCTGGCTATAAACAAGGAGCGGATTAAAAGCCGTTTTTCCGGGATTTTCAGCAACTGCCCATCCTGCAGAACGGGCCAGTCTGTTACAGTCGCCTTCTACAAAATTCTCAAACGAATAGGAATCAACTAACTGTGATTCAATTTTAAGCTTTTTAAGTCCGGGGATAATAAACGGATTGGGGATTTCGCGAGAGCGGCCCCTGTTCAAATCAAGGGGCATGTTTACAGGCTTGTTTCCCACATTTCTTTGTTTGGTTGCCGGATAATTAACAGTTACCGGTTTTTTTCGTCCCAATTGAGAATTATCCATAATAATGCTGTACTCAAGCCGCCCTGAAGGGCCCATTTCGCGCTTGATTGTTTTTCGCAGCAGGTTAATGTAATGATCCTCAAGCCACTCATAAAAAAACTGACTGGGTACCTGAACAACCAAAATATTATTCTCTATTTTTAAAGGTATAATAGGTTCAAACCAGGTTTTGAAACTTTGGTAAGGGATGTTATCTTTTATTACGGCCAGACATCTTCCCCACACCTCAACATGTTTTTTTTTCATTCGTTGGTAAACTTTTTATCAACAATTATTCTTTTTATTAACAACAAAATTATAATCCGTTATAACTCAAACTAAAAACTAAACGATATACCCCTCATAATTTCTTAACAAAGAAATAACATATCTGGTGCAAAAAAAAGAAGTATATCTATTGACTTTTGATTATTTTTATCGTATATAGAGCAACATGTATCCTACGGCCAAAAGCGCTGATAATCTTTTATTTCACTGTTAACCCATGAATCCTTTTAAATTTTTCAGCAACATCTTTCTCACGATTCCTCTCTACGTTCAAAGTCAGTTCACATTGCAAGGTAAAGTCTTGTTTTAGGACCTGTAACCGCTCTTCTTTTACAATTCGCATGATATCATTCATTTGTGGATAATCAAAAAAGAGTGTCATTGTCCGGGTTATGGTTAAGGTAACCATCTCAGCAACGGAAAAAGCCTCCAAAGTGGCTGTTTTATAGGCACGTATCAATCCCGGAACACCCAGTTTGGTACCCCCAAAATAGCGCGTAACCACTACCATTACATTAAAAAGTTCTGCAGAAAGGATCTGGTTAAGAATGGGTTTGCCGGCAGTTCCGGAAGGCTCCCCATCATCACTGCTCCTGAAGAATACATTCTCCGGACGAATCCGAAATGCGTAACAATGATGCCGGGCATCATGATACTCCTTTTTCATCTGCAAAAGGAATACTTTGGCCTCCTCCTCGGTTTCCACATGAAAAACACGGGCAATAAACTTGCTTCCTTTCTCCTTATAATACCCTACTGAGCTGCCTTTTATGGTTTTGTACCGGTCCGGTTCCTGCATGTTCAAATATATAAAATTTTATTACGACAGATGAACCTCATATTAAATAAGGTATCGATGACACCAAAAGAACCGGGCTAAAATACACCAAACTATCCCACCTTCAAAGTCCATATTAAAGACAGCACAACGTCCTGGCCAAGTCGTGCAAGGCCATTTTTTTATAATCATTTTCACGACAATACATATTTTTTTACCTTAGCACAAAAAATATTATGTGCCCCACAATACGAAAACGGAAGCCCCGAAGGAATAAAAAAACCAACAACCCGTTATTTACCATCTTCCTCATTTTCGTCATTATCACCATAGTTGGTGCCGCCATTGCCTACTTTTTATACGATATTGGAAAACCGAATAATAATACACCAACAAAAACACACGTGATAACAACAAAAAAGAAGGTAACAAAACCTATTAAGGCACCGGCAAAAAGCATATTGGAAGGCACTTGGGTTAGTTCGGCAGATGGAAGAATGCTTGAAATTCATGGTAATTCATTTACAATGGAATTACCTTCCGTTTCCGAACATAAAATTATTAAAGGAAAGCTTACCATAACAGGAAATACCGCAACCATCATATACGTAGGTACAAAAGACAAATGCGCTGAAAATCCAGGCATTTACTCGCTGATTATTAAAAAAGGCAGCATCCGTTTCAAAGTAAAACACGATGATTGTCCGGGCCGGAAACAAATTTTTTCAACTACCTGGGAGAAATTTTAACACATTTTTTATTCGCCAAATTCTTTTGAAAATGAAAAACAATCCAACCGATAATCATTTTTCTTTTCGCCGGCGATGGCAAAGTTTTCGCTATGCACTCCGTGGAATAGGGTTTATGATAAAGACCCAACACAATTTCTGGATACATCTCACAATTGCCGGACTTGTCGTTATTGCAGGTTTTATATTTTGCCTCAGTATCACCGAATGGATATTTATTATTTTCGCCATAGGGCTGGTACTTTCCGCAGAAACATTTAATTCGGCTATTGAACAGCTCACCGATTTAACACATCCGGATATCCATCCTACAGCCGGACTGGTTAAAGATCTTGCAGCCGGAGCCGTATTAATCTCGGCAATAGCTGCTGCTATCACAGGACTTCTTATCTTTGTGCCGAAAATTATGGTCATTTTATGAAACTAATCATTGATAGCGGTACCACCAAAACCCACTGGGTTCTTCTGGAAGGAAAAGAGATTTCTGAAAACTTCAAAACAACAGGATTTAATCCCTATTATACGACAGCCGAAACTATCCGGAAAAACATTGCAACGGAGCTTCCTGAAAATATGAAAACCAGAGAAGTGGAGAATATTTACTTTTATGGAACAGGCTGCTCTACTAATACCAATTGTTCAAAGATAAAATCGATTTTACAGGGCTTTTTTAAAAATGCAGTTATCCATACCCATCACGATCTGTATGGTGCTGCCGTAGCTTTGCAGAAAAACAGGGAAGGAATTGCTGCCATACTTGGCACAGGTTCCAACTCCTGTTTGTGGAATGGAAATGAAATTATTGAAAATGTACCTTCGGTGGGCTGGCTTATCGGCGATGAAGGCAGCGCAACATATCTGGGAAAGGTGCTTCTAAAAGCTTTTCTGAGCAGAGAAATGTCCAAAGAGATCACGGCTGTTTTTTACGAATATATCAGACTGGATTTTGAAGGTGCTTTGCACAAAATTTATGGCGAGCCCCAACCAAATCGATGGATATCAGGCCTTTCCCCTTTTGCTTCTGCTCATATAGACAACAGCGAAGTGCGGGAACTGGTGAAGAAAAACTTTCGGGATTTTCTTTCCGCTCAAATCAAAAAATACAACCATTTTCAGGAGAAAGAGATATCCTTTACCGGTTCGGTAGCCTGGCATTTTCGGGAAGTGTTACGCGAAGTATTACAGGAAGAAAACCTGCATCCGGGAATCATCCTTCAGCAGCCCATGGACGGGCTGATAGAATTTCATTCGGATTTATCATAACATCATTTTCACTTTTTTTTCGTCCCTGTTCTGAACCGCCATGGAGGAGACCTTGTGGGGCGGGGACGGTGAAAGAATCTGCCAGACACAGGGTTAGCTCCTTACGAACAAACGATCACTTCCCTTTGTGACATCCTTTGTGACCCTTAGTGGTAATACTTTTAACCGCCAGAGACGGTTTTGGGTGGTGAACACAAAGGAGGCACCAAGGGATTTCACAAAGTTCCACGAAGGGTTTTCAGCTCCTTTTTCAGGTACTTCGCAGTCAGACTTTTTTCCATGTGAATAATTTCCTCCGGTGTCCCTACGCACATCACTTCGCCTCCCCGGTTTCCACCTTCGGGCCCCAAATCAATCACATGGTCTGCTACTTTAATCACTTCCATGTTGTGTTCAATGACCAAAACTGTATTTCCTTTGTCCACAAGTTTGTTCAGCACATCGAGCAGCACTTTTACATCTTCAAAATGAAGCCCGGTAGTTGGCTCGTCCAAAATATAAAGTGTTTGGCCGGTATCTTTTTTCGATAATTCTGTAGCCAGTTTTACCCGTTGTGCTTCCCCTCCTGAAATAGTAATAGAGGACTGACCCAGCGTTAAA
>WFNG01000194.1 GCA_015488735.1 Bacteroidales bacterium
AAGGATTATTTGTCTGCTACAAAAATAGGAAAAGCTAAGGAATTCCGAATATGGAATAAGCAGGAAAAAAGCATTTATGCCATTGGCAAATTGAAAGAGAAAGTAGTTCCCTCACCGGGCTGGCTTTTAATATGCAGACGGCCCTTATTGTGGTGAATAAATTCTTTCACCACAATCAGTCCAAGGCCGGTACCTTTTTCTTTCATGGTTCCCAATTTTGATTCCATTTTTTCTTTTTCTTTCAGAATTTTATCAATATCCTCTTTACTGAGTCCCATTCCCATATCCGTAACACTCACCTCCACATCATTTTCTCTCTTTACAGCCGTTACCTTTATCTCACTTTCGGGATTGGAAAATTTAATGGCATTGGAAAGCAGGTTGCGAATCACAATCTCTATCAAATTCTTATCAAAAACGGCAAGCAGTTCTTTGTCGCCCGTATAAACCAGTTTTATCTTTTTCTGTCCTGCCTGCTGGCTTAACAAATCAAAGGACTTCTCAATGATTAACGACAGGTTATTGGGCCTTAAATTAGGTTTAATGCTGCGCCGCATAATTCTTGCCCACGAAAGCAGGTTTTCAATCATGGTAAAGGTGGCATCAAGCGAAGGTTTCATACTCTGTAACAAACGCAGAATTTCTTCTCTGGAGAATTCTTCCACATCATCAATTACCATGTCGAGAATCGATTTTTGCGTCCCGATGGGCCCCAGCAAATCATGGCCGATAATAGACAGGATTTTATCTTTAGACGCATTGGCCTCTTTCAGCTCAAGCTCTGATTTACGCAACTGTTTTTCCGCCAGTACACGTTCGGTGATATCACGTAATACGCCTTCAAAATTGACAATATCGCCATTATCATCTTTTATATCATGCACGTTAAGAGAACAATATAGCTTTTTACCGTCAATGGTGCGAAGTGTTAGATTAAAATCTTTTGCATTCTGAAGCCTTCGCAGAATTTTTCGGGCTTTATCCCACGATATATCCAATTCGGCAAAATCGGTAAGCGATTTCCCCACAACTTTTTCCCTGTCAAAACCAGAAATTGAAGTTACAGACGGACTTATTTCTGTAATGATTCCGTCCATGTCAATTCTGAAATAAATATCCGGAAAGGCATTAAAAATTTCGACATATTTTTTCTCACTTTCCTGGACAGCCTGTTGGGTTTTGCGTATCTGGGTAATATCCCAAAAGTTAAGGACAAAAGCTTCCAACTCGGGATTGTCAAGCCGGTTATTAAAAACGCCCTGCATATACCGATATTCTCCAGTACTTTTTTTCAGGCGAAAAAAGAATTCTATACGCTTTTCTTCACCACGAAAGAACCCTTCCATTAATTTCTTCAAATCCTTCTGCTCATCAGGATGAACAAAATCAAACGGGCTTCCGCCTTTTCTATCTCTCAGGAAATGGCCAAAAGTTTTTTGGTATGATGGGCTCAGATAGGAAATTTTCAGGTTTCTATCGAGCATTAGCACAAAGCTCTCCGAATTTTCAAGAAGGCTATCCACAAACTGCATCCTTTTTTTTAATGCTTTGTTCCTTAAAACCCTTAACCTGAAAAAGAACACTGCAAAAGCAATAACCAGCAACAAGGCAAAAAGAGAAATAATCAGGTAAGCCTGAATTATTTTCTGTTTTTCACGCGCCAGTTTCAATGATTGGTCTTTGGCTTCAAAAGCATATGCCGTTTGAACTTTTGCCAGCCGCTCTTCGTTTTTAGCAGAAAAAATACTGTCATGCAAATTTATGTAGCGGTTTAGGTAAGTATATGCTTTTAGATAATCTGCACTTAAAGCATACAGATGCTGGAGCTGTTTCAGAGATGCCAGCATATCGTCAATATCACCTCCCTTTTCCACTTGCCTGAGACTTTGGGAAGCATACCGGATGGCTTGCGGAATATCCTGCTTTTTTTCGTATACCTGTGCCAGGTTTAACAAGCACATGCCAACCATTCTTTCATTTTGTATTTTACGGGCAAGTTGCAACGCCTGATAATAATAATCAGCAGCAAGCGAACATTTCCCTAAATTCCAATAAGCATCGCCAATATTATTCAAATCTATGGCAACGGTATTCAGGTCATTTGTCTTCCTGCTCAAAGCCAATGATTTAGAGATATAATCCAATGCTTTTTTATACTCTTTACGTTCGGAATAAATATTTGCCAAATTGTTGTAGCTGGCTGAAATGATAGTGTCGTTATGGATTTTTTTTGCCGATAAAAGGGCCTTTTTAAAATATTTCTCAGCACCCATAAGATTTTTCTGTTCTTCATACAGCACGCCTATATTCATTTCCACACTGGCAATCTTTTCCATATCTTTCAACGATTCAAAAAGATCCAGTGCTTTCTGATAATATATTAATGCATTAGCCCTATTGCCCATGCCGTCATATGCAATACCTGAAATATTACAAAAAGTTCCCTGCAACATTTTATTGTTTAGTTTTTGAGCAACTGCTAACCCTTCCAGTGTATAGTTCAGAACAACATGGTTTCTTCCAAGGTAATAATTAGAAATAGCCAGCTTTTTCAGCAAAAACAAATAACTAATATTTTTGGGAAGAGGCCTTAAAATCTTTTTCGCCATTCGAAAATTTGAGTCAGCAGCAACAAGTTTATTGTCTTTCATAAAGATATCACCACGTTCAGAAAACACCCTGGCAAGTAATGGTTGATTATTCAGCACATGTGCATAATTTGCAGCACTATCTAATTTCAAGAAGGCGACATGCTGTGAATCTGCCACTTTTGCCTCTTCAATTAGCCGGTTAATACCAGTAGAATCAACAAGCTGCTTAGTATTGTTCTTCCCTGTAGCAACGGCAAAAAAGCCAAAAAATAATAAAAAGACAAGAAGAATGTTTTTTTTTCGCAAAATGAATTGGAGCTTACCAGCACTTAATACCTCAAAAAAGAGTTTCTTTAATTTCATCATAGTAATTTTAGCATTTTTAGGTATTAGTAATGTACTAAAGAAATGCCCGTTTATCCCGTTCAATAACACGTTTCAAAAATAAACATTTTTCCGGCAAAAATAATATGGAAGTTTTTTAAATTTAAGTTATTGTTTTTTAATCAGGCATGCTGTAACCCGGCAAATAAATATCTTTCATTAATGGCCTCTTTCCATAGGAACGCCAGCGGAGAGCACTCTACTCTCCAGAGGAGAATAATGAAATTTATTTATTGACTTGCTCAGACCTGCCGTTAAACGATTTCTAAAAATGGTCTGTTTGGGAAGCATCAGTGTTCTGGCTTTTATGTTTTTTATCATATTTACTACAGTCGAATTCGACATCAATATTTTTCAACGGTTTGGAGAAATTATCAGAGGGACGAATACCCAGCGAAGGATCTGCATAGACTTTTTTCATGAATATGGCCCAAATTGGAAGGGCCATGTTTGCACCCTGTCCCAATTTAATGGTTCTGAAGTGAACACTACGATCTTCGGCGCCAACCCATATTCCGGTTGTCAGCTTGGGGACAATCCCCATAAACCAACCATCTGACTGGTTTTGGGTAGTACCTGTTTTACCCGCTACTTCATTATTAAAACCATACCTGTACCGCAACCGGATACCTGTTCCACTTTCCACAACGCCTTCCAGCAATTTTATCATTTTATAGGCGGTAATTTCGCTCATGGCTTCGGTCTTTTTAGCAGTAGCCCGGTAAAGGACATTCCCGTTTTTATCTTCAATTTTCGTAATAAAAACAGGCTTGATATAAACACCTTTATCCGGAAATGTGTTCATAGCGCCAACCATTTCATACAGAGAGAGGTCCGGAGTACCCAGGGCAATAGAGGGAACCGGAGGGATATAAGATGTCACCCCCATTTTGTGTGCCATTTGGATAACTGCCTGAGGAGAAAAACGACTAATAAGCCAGGCTGATATCCAGTTATTAGAGTTAGCCAGAGCCCATTTCAGGGTTACCTCCTGTCCTATCCGGCGCGAGTCGGCATTGTGGGGTGTCCAGAATTTACCATTGGGCAAAGGGACACTGTATGAGATATTGGGAACTTTGTAGCAGGGACTATATTCGCCCTCTTGCATTGCCAATGTGTACAGAAACGGTTTAAACGTGGAGCCCACTTGTCGTTTAGCCTGTGTAACATGGTCGTATTTAAAAAAACGATAATCGATACCACCGACATAAGCTCTTACATAACCTGTCTGTGGTTCCATTGACATGAGGCCTGCATTCAGAAAATATTTGTAATACCGGAGAGAATCCATCGGCGTCATGGTTGTATCTATGATGCCTCTCCAGGAAAAGACCTTCATACGCTCAGGTTTCTCAAATGACATTTTAATAGAATCCAGCGGGATGCCGGCTCTTTTCATTAACCGGTAACGTTCTGAACGGCGCATAGCCTGGTTCATAATTTTTTTGATCTGGTCTTTTATTTCTTCCGGACTGGCACCCGGAAATACAAAAGGCGCATGGGGCTGATCTTTCCAACGTGCATAAAACTCAGGCTGCAAGTAATCTGCAAGATATTCGTGTACCGCATCTTCTGCATAACGCTGAATTCTTGTGTCGATGGTGGTGTAAATACGTAAGCCATCTTTATACAGGTTGTATGGTTTTCCATTGGATTTAAAATGGGTGGCACACCACTTTTTCATGACAAGTCTTAAATATTCTCTGAAATAGCGGGCTTCACCGGTATTGTGACTCAGCAGTCCGTAATGCTCCACACCGAGAGGTAATTTCTGTACCGAATCGCAAACGACTTTGGTGATATAACCATATTTTGCCATTTGTGAAAGGACAAGGTTACGCCTTTCTGTGGAAGCTTTGGGATGCAAAATAGGGCTGTAGTGCGTAGGCATATTCACCACACCGGCCAGCAAAGCGGATTCCTGCAGGTTAAGAGAATCGGGTGGCTTATCAAAAAAAGTTTTGGCAGCCGATTTTATTCCATAAGCATTATGGCCGAAAAAAACCGTATTCAGATACATGGCAATAATTTCATCTTTAGAATAATACCGTTCCAGCTTTACGGCAGTAACCCATTCCTTAAATTTACGCACAACAAGTTGCAACTTATTTAGTTTGCCACGGGGAAAAAGGTTTTTGGCCAGTTGCTGTGTTATAGTACTACCGCCGCCTTTATGTTTTCCGGTAAGAAGGCCATACATAACCCGGAGCAAAGCACGGGGGTCAATTCCGGAATTTTCTTTAAACCGTACATCCTCGGTGGCAATCAATGCATTAATAAGATAGGGGGAAACCTGTCGGTAAGTTACATTGGAACGGTTTTCGATAAAGTAAGTCCCCAGAATATGCCCATCAGAAGAAATTACTTCGGAGGCCAGATTACTTTTGGGATTTTCAAGCTGCTGAAACGTGGGCATTTTACCAAAAAAGCCCGTAACTATCCCGTAAAAGAAGAGCACCACCAAAACCAAACCCATAAAATAAAGCAACCAGAATTTGGTGATATAATTAAACCATTTTCGCTTTTTCTTTGTTTCTTTTTCGTTCTTATTCTGCTCCATGGAATATTTTTTAACAAAAGATTATTCTACATTTTCAATATCCAGACCCACACTTCTAATTGCTTTTAAGGTATCAGCACGCATTGCCTGCCATATCAAAAACTGATAGTTTCCCGACATGGGAAACCGCAATTTCGGTTTTAGTAACACATGATCTTCCTTTATTTCGCCCCAGCCTTTACCAAGCCATTTTCCCTGAACATTTGCCAGCATAATTTCAAGCGTATCTCTGGTGAAAGTCCCATTCGGAAAACGGGTTTGCATAAACAGGTAGAGATTACTATAACGGTATTTTCCCGTGTGTCTTATATTGATATAAAAATTATATGGGGATAGGGTATCTGTCACCGGAACAACGAATTTTGCGGCCTTATCTTTTGGCCATGCATCGTGGATATTAACAGCCTTTGTATACATTGTGGATCTCTTGCAGCCTACCATAAAAAGCATGGCTATCAGGAATGAAGGAAACAGTATCTTAAAACGAATTGAGCGCATACACTAAATAATGAAAAATTGCTTGTTTTATTATTCAAATATTAAAACAAATACAAATCCCGAACCCAGGCCTTTAGATATACATTCCAAAGTCATCTGAATGGGTTGCTGATTCAGTAGATTTTTGTTCCGTTTGCAAAGCAAAAGCCTCCAGGTCAGCAGGAAACTTGTTTTTTTGATTCATGGCCATAACTTTTTTGACTTTATCAACCGGCAACGCCATTAAATTGTTTGGATCATCGGCATAAGCGAACCACATAAGCTTTTGAAAGATATCACTTTTTTGATGATATGCCGGCCCTTTTTTTGTTCGCAACACTGTTTTAGCATCAGGGAATCCGGATAAAGCATCGATATAATCATCCAGTTCATAATTCAGACAGCATTTAAGCTTTCCACATTGCCCGGCCAGTTTTTGCGGATTTAAGGACAGTTGCTGGGTTCTGGCCGAATTGGTAGATACGCTTTTAAAAGTACTCATGTGCGAAGCACAACAAAGTTCCCGGCCACAGGAACCTATTCCCCCCAATTTGGCAGCCTCTTGTCGTACCCCAATCTGACGCATCTCCACCCTAACCTTGAACGCATCAGCTAACCTACGGATTAATTGTCGGAAATCAACTCTTTCGCCGGCAGTAAAATAAAAGATTGCCTTGGTCTTATCTCCCATATACTCCACATCATTTAACTTCATATCAAGGCCAAGCTCTTCAGCAATACGTCGGGTGCCAAACAAAGCCTTTTTTTCCATCGAAACAGCATCCATCCATTTTTCAATATCACTTAAACGGGAGTGCCGGTATACTTTTCTGATTTCTGTTCTGTCGGGGTCAAAATTTTTCCGGTTCATTTGCTGCTGGACCAATGCACCGGTTAGTGAGACAATACCAATATCGTGACCGGGACTTGTTTCCACAGTAACAATTTCATCTTCCTTCAGCTTCAGCTCCGGAGGGCACAAAAAGAAATCTTTCCGTCCGTTTTTAAAACGCACCTCAACAAATTGTTCTTGTTCATTCTGTCCCGGGTCTTCGTATCCTGCAAGCCAGTTAAAAGAACTCAACCGGCAACACCCTGACTGATTAACAGAATAGTTGTCATCATGACCATGAATATCAACAACACAGCACCCCCTGTTACTAACAATATTTTTGGCAACGTCTTTATTTTCCAAATTATCTTCCATTCTCTCAACTTCAATTCGTGAAAGTACAAAAGTAGGAAAATTATACTTGAAGCAATTTTCCACTTAAAAAGTTTTCAGTTCTTTAATAACAGGTCATTGATGTCAGAGAGCTGCCTTTCCCTTCTGCATCAGGTCTGTCAGTTTGAAGCTCAAATCAGCAAACAAAATACCGGGATGTGCATTGCGTTCCACGTGGTAAACTGCCTCATTAAGCAATGCATACATCTCTTTTTGGTTGGCATTGTTTACAAACGGCGCAAATTTCTGCAAATAATCTTTTTCGGCAGAACCTGCGACTGTCGGCAATTTCTGTTGGCCATTAATAACCAGACTGTCATGCATTACCTGTAAACCGTATTTCAAAAATCCTTTCTGTTTTTCACGTCCCAGTCGCGACAGCTCTTGTATAATCGCCGATAAGGCCAGATAATCGTTGCCGCGAAAACAAAGCCTCATCCATTCCCTGAATTTCACGAAATTGTATTCGTTTTCATCTGCCCGGTGTGCCAATTCCATGGCAAGATTCCAGCTACCCTGTGACAAAGCAGCTGACTCCCACGCCTTTTCGCGCGTTAATTTTTCAGGAAAACGTTCCAATAGAGCCTGCTCAATCTCTGCATCGCCCAACCGGGGAACTTTCACCAGCTGCGCTCTGGAACGAACCGTAGGTATAATCAATTCATAACGGTCGGCAACCATGAGTATCAATGTGTTATCAGGGGGCTCTTCAAAGCTTTTCAATAGTTTATTGGAAGCCGCAACATGCAACCTTTCGGCCTGAAAAATAACCACAACTTTCAATGCAGCCTCATAAGGTTTAAAACCTATCAGCCGGACAATTTCGTTGGCATCGCGGGCGTAAATCGTACCTTGTTTATTTCCAATACCAAGGTTATCGTACCATCCGCCTTGTGTTACATAACCTTTGTTCTGCTTAATAAACTCCAGCCATTCCTCCTGAAAAAGTTCTGACTGAGGATTCTTTTTTACTCTGCCGTTGGTAGCTGTGGGAAAAATAAAATGCAGGTCAGGGTGTGCAAATTTCTGATACTTGACACAAGAGGGACAAACGCCACAGCTGTCACCATCCTGCTTATTTGTACAGTTCAGATACTGCGCAAAAGCAATGGCCAGCGGCAAAGCTCCCGACCCTTCAGGTCCGAGAAACAGTTGGGTGTGTGCCACGCGGTTTTCCCGAAAACTTGCCAGAAGTCTTTTTTTTACTGCCTGTTGACCAATAACCTCACTAAATTTC
>WFNG01000195.1 GCA_015488735.1 Bacteroidales bacterium
CCGGAACACGAACATTATCCCAGAACTCTTTCCTTAGTTCCTGAATCATTCTGATACCTTCCTGCAGGCCTTCCCTGTTTCGGGCCATGCCAACATGTTCCCACATAATATGTCCCAGTCTTTTGTGGAAAGAATCTACAGTCTCTTTTCCTTTCACAGCCATCAGCCGATCAATCCTTGCCTTAACATCTTTTTCCGCATCATCAAATTCAGAAGAATCCGTTGGAATTGGTCCAACCGAAATTTGGTCGGCGAGATAATTTTGCATGGTATAGGGCAAAATAAAATAGCCATCGGATAAGCCCTGCATAATAGCAGAAGCACCCAGACGGTTAGCACCGTGGTCTGAGAAGTTGGCCTCGCCTCCGATAAACAGTCCGGGGATATTGCTCTGTAACTCATAATCAACCCAAAGGCCACCCATACAATAGTGTACTGCCGGGTAAATCATCATAGGAGTTTCATAAGCATTTTCGCCTGTAATTCTTTCATACATATCAATCAAATTACCATACCGGGCTTTGATGACGTCTTTGCCTAAGCGTTTGATGGCATCTTTCAGGTCAAGAAAAACAGCCAGACCGGTGGGTCCGATACCATATCCGGCATCGCAACGCTCCTTGGCAGCACGCGAAGACACATCGCGCGCAGCGAGATTACCAAAGGCAGGATATCTTCTTTCAAGATAGTAATCTCTGTCTTCTTCAGGAATATCGCGCGGACGAATTTCTTTTTTCCTTATTTTTTCAACATCTTCTTTTTTCTTAGGGACCCAAATCCTGCCATCGTTACGCAAACTCTCACTCATCAGTGTCAGTTTCGATTGGTATTCGCCATGAACAGGGATACAAGTTGGGTGAATCTGCACATAACAGGGATTGGCAAAATAAGCACCACGTTTATAGGCACGCCACGCAGCACTTCCGTTAGAAGTCATGGCATTGGTAGAAAGGAAATAGACGTTTCCGTAACCACCGGTTGCCAACAAAACAGCATGGGCACTATAGCGCTCAAGTTCTCCGGTAAAAAGATTTCTGACAACAATACCGCGTGCACGTCCATCTTTCATCACCACGAGGTCAAGCATTTCGCGACGGGTGAACAATTCAACGGAACCACGTTTAATTTCCTTACTTAAAGCGCCATAAGCGCCGAGCAACAATTGCTGTCCGGTTTGTCCGCGGGCATAAAACGTTCTGGAAACCAAAGCGCCGCCAAAAGAACGGTTGGCAAGATAGCCCGAATACTCGCGGGCAAAAGGAACTCCCTGTGCCACACATTGATCGATAATGTTATTACTTACTTCTGCCAGGCGATAAGTGTTGGATTCGCGACCTCGGTAGTCGCCACCCTTAACCGTATCGTAAAACAGACGATAAATAGTATCGCCATCGTTGGGATAGTTTTTGGCAGCATTGATTCCGCCCTGAGCAGCAATACTGTGCGCACGTCTGGGGCTGTCCTGAATACAAAATACTTTTACATTAAAACCCATCTCACCCAAGCTGGCAGCAGCTGCCCCACCGGCAAGTCCGGTACCAACAACAATAATATCAATTTTACGCTTATTGGCTGGATTTACCAGTTTTTGATGCTCTTTAAATCTTGTCCACTTTTCTGCTATCGGACCTTCAGGAATTTTTGAATTTATCTTAGTCATAAGGCTATACTATTTTGAAATAAATAAATAAAGGAATAATAACAAAGCCAAGAGATACGACTATGGCATAAACACGGCTGAGACCTTTGATAAAGCCCCAGTAGGTCTTATGGTTTAATCCGAGGGTTTGGAATGCAGACTGGAAAGCATGATCTAAATGAAAACCCATCAACACGAACATGACAACATAAAATGTCACATAACCACCGTGTTGAAATAAATTTCGTACCAACAATGCCATGTTTTCCTCCCCGTTAGAGGTGAGAGGAACACCATTTCCAATCCAACCCATTTTTACAAAAAAGAAATTACCCAAATGAATAATTAAAAAGATAAGGATAAGAAGACCCGTGTAAATCATATACCTGGAAAAAGCTGACTGTTCCATGGAGGCTCTTTTTTTGTAACCTTTCGGACGCGACATCCAGTTTTGAATTTGCAGGACTATTCCATAAAAAATGTGAATGGCAAATCCTGCGAACAGCACCCATTGGAATATCTGAATGAAGGCATTGGTACCCATAAAATGGGCTCCTTCATTAAACAAATTATTGCTGAAGAGCAAGAACGAATTCAGGGTAAGATGTACCACCAAAAACGTTACCAAAAAAAGCCCCATCAGCGACATGATGATTTTCTTCGTAACCGAAGAATAGTAAGGTTTATTACTCATAATAACGAATTTAACATAATATATAATCTAATTACTTAATTTTGCCTTAAAATTTAAGATGCACAAATTTATCAAAGTATCGAGATAATGCAATGAGAAATAAGGGATTTTATACCAAAACCTGATAATTTATAACAAGTTTAAATATAAAACAATGAGATATCAAGTCATAAGTAACACGTTCTTCAGACGTAACAGAGAAAAGTTTACAGAACAAATGGGCAAAGGTTCTTTTGCTATTTTTTATTCCAACGACCAGTGTCCCCGAAACGGTGACCAGTATCATCCTTTCAGACAAAGTTCCGATTTCTTTTACCTTACCGGCATAGAACAGGAAAAAAGCATCCTGCTCCTTGCCCCCAACTGCCCGAACAGTAAGTTGAGAGAGGTATTATTTCTATTAAAAACAAATGAAGTACTGGAAATTTGGGAAGGCCACAAATACACCATAAAAGAGGCGCAGGCTACCTCAGGAATAGAAAATGTGAACTGGTTAGATGATTTTGAGGCAGCGCTTAAAGAAGTCATGTCTTACTTCGACAATGTATATTTGAATTCCAACGAGTACATCAAGTTCTTTCCGGATGTTGAAACCCGTGAGATCAGATTGGGAAAAATATTGCAACAACAATATCCATTACATAAGTACCACAGGGCAGCTCCACTGCTGGCCAGACAACGCCTGGTTAAAAGCCAACAGGAGATTGATCTGATTAGAGAAGCCTGCTCCATCACAAATAAGGCACTACGCAGAATCCTTAAGTTTACAAAACCGGGGGTATGGGAATTTGAGGTAGAAGCCGAAATAAGTCATGAGTTTACCCGTAACAGAGCTGGTGGTCATGGATATGCCCCTATTGTTGCTTCGGGAAAAAGCGCCTGCGTATTGCATTATACCGAAAATGATAAAATTTGCAAAGCAGGAGACATGCTGCTCATGGATTTTGGTGCTGAATATGCCAACTACACCGCTGATTTAAGCAGGACCATTCCGGTAAGTGGTAGATTTACTCCCCGGCAGAAAGATCTCTATAATGCCGTTTTAACAGTTATGAAAGAAGTGAAGAAATTTTATGTTCCCGGTAGTACCATTAACGATATTAACGACAAAGCCAACAGGCTGATGGAAAAAGAGATGATACAACTGGGATTATTCAGTGAAGAAGACATAAAAAAACAAGATGAAAATAGTCCATTATTTAAAAAATACTTCATGCACGGCACTTCTCATTTTATGGGATTGGATGTGCATGATGTAGGCGCAAAACACGAGCCGTTGAAGCCAGGGATGATTTTAACCTGTGAGCCCGGTATTTATATTCCGGAAGAAGGTACCGGAATTCGTATCGAAAATGACATTCTGGTAACAGAAAACGAACCTGTTGATCTGATGGCTGATTTTCCCATTGAAG
>WFNG01000196.1 GCA_015488735.1 Bacteroidales bacterium
AACATCAACGGTTTCCCCAACCCATTATAACACCCACCACCAAAGCCGATGAAGGCCATGATGAGGATATTTCCAAAGAGGAAATTATCCGGCAGGGATTGGTTTCAGCTGAAGATTACGCAGTGTTGGAGAAATATACCCGGTTACTTTTTGAAAGGGGCTCCCAAATAGCAAAAGAAAAAGGGCTGATCCTTGTAGATACAAAATATGAATTTGGTAAGGCCAACGGAAAGATTTACCTTATCGATGAAATCCACACACCTGATTCTTCCCGCTATTTTTATGCTGATGGATACGAAGAAAATTTCGGTAAAGGACTTCCTCAACGTCAGCTTTCCAAAGAATTTGTACGCGAGTGGCTTATGGACAAAGGTTTTCAGGGAAAAACAGGCCAAACCACTCCCAAAATGACAGATGAATTTGTGGAAAGTGTTTCCGAAAGGTATATTGAGCTTTATGAGCAAATTACCGGTCAGCAATTCCAGCGTGCCGATGCACAAAATACTCCTGCCCGTATTGAAAAAAATGTGCTTGAACTTTTGGAAACGGTTGGGAAACGGAGTTTATAATATTCTTGTCAATTCGATGAAACAAATCATTAATCCAGCGCTTCCAGCAAATGCTGCATTGATTCTGCCATAATGAAGTTGCTGTTTTTTTTGTGTAACATGGTTAGTTCCTGCAACAACCGCCGAATAACAATCTTGTTTTCACAAGGCAGATAAAAACTTTCCTGATCTTTAATTTTAAGCTGCCGAAGAAAAAGCTCTATCTCACTTTTTCTAAAAATAGCTCCCTTATTAAAAGGATTCAGATAAAACAACACATCCTCCTCCCGGTAGCCGGCCACTGGTTTGGGCAATGTATTGCCATTCATATAAGCCAAAATGGGATGTTTTGGCAGATTCACACCATATACCGGTATATTTAACCGTTGCACAATTATCAAATATAATAACGCCATGGAAAGTGAATTTCCTTTATGCATACGCAACACATTTCCAAGCAAATAGGATGATAAAGCAGGTCTTTTCTCCTGTAGTGCATCAAACTGATGAACGTTATAAAACACATGGTTTATCACCCTGATTTTCTCCAGTGCCGTAAGTCCGTTATTCATTTCAACCCAAATATCACGATGTATTTTATTTACAGCAGTTTTCAGCTTTTCAGCAGTGTTGTCCGGTGAATGAAACACTGAAATGAGTATCCAGGCTTCCAGCAGATCATGGCTCTTTTGTTCTGACCACCTCTTCAGGCTTTTAGAAACATTATTAAACCTGATAGTCATGGTAATTTCCCGGATTCGTGATGCTTCTGTGGAGTCAAGAATATTGTTTTCTGCTTCTTCCAATAATGGCAGCGCTTCTGTTCCCAAAGCGAGAATACGCGAACGGATAGTAGCATAAACTTTGGCATCTGGCTCGTCAAGCAGCTGTATCAAGGCTGTCAGCTCTTTTATAAAATTATTTTCCGGCATGCTTCTTCAATTATCGCAATAAAATTACAGCTTTGGAAAATAAAAAATGCACTGACTAAAAAATGTTTTAAACAATTTTTTCTTAGCAAATCATTCTTCGCCTTTACTTCACAACCATACCAATAATAAAAACAGTTATGAAAAGAATTAGAATATATGCCACATAGGCACTAATCTTTCCGTTCATCAATGTAGAAGCCACAATCTTACCCGTTTTCATTACCATATTGGAAATAAACACCGTGGGTCGGATTAAGATATCTTCCACGGTAATACTGCTGCGGGTTTTTGACTTTTTCTCGCGGGTATGGTAAAATCCGCGCAGGATATGTTCCAGGATTTGCGAGTAGGCAGGTGCTGTGAAAAACTCATCTTCTTCCAGTTTGATACCACCGTTCCAGGATTCTACTTTGCGGGTTTTTTTCTTGTTTTTCATAAATATCCATACCGGGATAATGAGCAATACCAGCATAATGATTCCAATGAAAGTAGGAGAAATAACCCCGAATACAGGTTGGTTTGAAGCCAATACCAAAGGCGCAGGAATAGCCAATAAACCGGTTAACAACTGGGGGAAACCAATAAAAATAATAACCAAGGGTAACCCAATACCTCCCAATACAAGAAGTGATCCCAGGCTAATTTCTGCCGTGTGCATAAATCGTCTGGCAATAGGACGACTTTTACGCCCATGGTCGTACCCCAGAGCGGTGTAACCAATTAGTTTGATCATGGCAAAGCTTATCAGCCCTATGGCCAGCGCAATAAGTATTCCCGCCAAGGCAGCAGAAAAAGCAATGGCCACACTGGGAAAACGGTACGACTGGAACAGCGTCTCCAGAATCATCCATTCGCCTGCATAGCCAATAAGCGGCGGAAATGCACTAAATGAAAGCGCTGAAATAACGATACCAATGGCCGGAATGCGTCCCACTCCGCTCCACACACCTCTGGCCTGGTCGATGGTGTGCACATTGTATGCTTCCTTGGCATGCCCAATGGACATAAACAACAATGTTTTTGAAAAAGTGTGGGATATGACAAGAATTATAGAGGCAGCCAAAGCAAAAGATGCCAGATAATGTAAACTTAGAATACCGGAACCTTCTGCCAGGGCATAAAAGCCAATGGCAGTGAGAATCATCCCGTTATTTTCGATGGTGGAATAAGCCGGCAACAGCCTTATTTTATTGACAACTGCAGCTTGTAATCCACCCCAGAAAGCCGAAAAAGCACCCAGAAGAATAATGATAATATCCCAAAGCTGGTTGTTGGGAAGCAAAGGAATAACCCGCTCCAGACCATAAACACCCATTAGTGTAACCGGAGCACTAAGCAGTGCTGCTGTATTATCCGGAATTTCTCCATAAATACCCTGCATCCAGGCATGGAAAGGCACAATATCCATTTTAATAATAAAACCCAGTGAAATGAGTATGAGGACAAAATAACTTCCCTTATGCAGCGCATCGAACGAAATACTGCCAGCCGTAACATACAATGCTGCAAATCCTATCACCAGACTGATGGTTGACAATTCCCCAAAAGCCAGAAAACGGTAAGAATGTTCAAAATACTTCCCGGTTCCCTGCATCATCAAAAAGGCAAAAATGGTCATTATTTCCCATCCTGCAAGAAGTGTAATTCCATCGTGTGCTGTTAACACCAGCAACATGCCCAGCAGAGAAAGGTTAAACCCTAACGGTAGTCTTTTTTTGGGGTAAAGTTTGGAATAATCAACGGAATACAAGGCCAGTGCCATCCACGAAATAGTGGCAATAATTATAAAAATGGCAGACAAATGATCCATGTACAGCGAAAGGGAAACATTGTGCAGCAAAGGAAAATTCCAAAGTATTTGTGACCGTGTCAACGCAAAGCATGCTGATAAAAAAGCACTTACGGAGCCCAGGAATCCAAAGATATAACTGAGCTGTGTTTTTGGAGAAGACACAGCGCCGGCTATATAAAAAAGTAAAGCTATGATAAACAATATTTTCATGATTCCTTTCTTTTGGTTTTGGCAATATCCAACAATAATCCTAAAATCTTATCCGGTGAAGGTACACCCGTAAGCGCAGCAATATGATTGGGCAATTCGGGGTACTCGTTTAAGCCGGGTTGATCGGGATGATCATCTATGGTTACCGTGTAAAACGGTTTGGGAAGTTGTGAAATAGTTTCTTTCAGTGGTTCCAGCATTTTAGTTACGGGTCGCCCCAAAATCAACAACACATCGGCATGACGTGGCGAATCGGTCAGGAAAATGCCAAAACGATGTATGTTGTATTGTGGAGATTCCAGCGCGCTAATTTCAAAATTCAGCGCGTTACTGCTGCCCACATCAATAATATAAACAAACAGGGAACGGTTAAATATCCCGGTTTTTGGCTGACGTAAATCCACAGGAGAAATGTATTCCTTCTTTTCTGTCAGTCTTCTCTTTAATCCAAATACAGGCCACCATCGAATCATATCTTCAACTTTTATGTATTCATTTTTATTTCACTTTCAAATTGCCGCATCGGCAAAGTGTACGCCAAACGATTCAAACACAAACGGGAAATCCGTAAAAATAAGGTCTTCAAGACCTTGCGAAACGGCATACATTCCCGGATAAGAGGGTGTGAAAATATCCACACGCTGCATTTTATTATCATTTACTTCCACATAATACCCCATGGCACCACTGGGAGAGTTAACTACAGCATAGCCAGTTCCGTTGGCATTATGAGATTTGACATCTTTTTCTGTGGCATCATACCATGAGTCGCTGGCACGCAGATGGTCGGCCAGATAGTGACAGGAGTTAACAATTTCTTCTGCCCGCACTTCCATTCTTGCCAGCGCATCGCCTTCTTTTTGTGTGATAACCGGGAGGCTGATCAAATGTTCTGTTGTGTCGTTCAGATCGTCAACTACTCCGCAGGCACGCAATGTGGGACCGGTCAATCCTAATCCTTCTGCCTGTTCCGCTGTTAAAGTGCCTGCCGAATGCAAACGATCCAGATAATTATAATTTTTCAGACTATGTTTGTACAATTCCGTAAACTGCTTTGCCACAGCTAAATATTTATTGGCAATTTTTTCAATATTTGAAATTTCGGGTATGTGATTTAATTTCCCCAAACTATTAATATTCATGAGGTAACGCGAACCGGAAAGTCTTTCGTTTAGCCTGAGGGCCTCCTCAAACAGTGCGCTTAAATGAGCTGCCAGTACTTTTTGTGCCGCAGCTGATGCCAATTTATAAATAACGTATAAATGGTTATAAATTCGCTCCGACTCAATAAGCAGTGTACGCCAGTTTTTTGTTTGCAGCGAAGGGGAAATATCAACAGCCATTTCAACGGCCCGGCTAAAAGCCACAGAATGTGACAAAGCAAAATTACTGCAAATCCTTTCGGCCATTGTCAGCGCTGTTTCCGGTGATTTATCCACCATGGCTTTGGCTATTTCTCTTTGCTTCCAGCTGATATCGATGGTGGCACGCAAAATCTTTTCACCATAAGTGTATAAATAAAAGCAGCCTGCCTCGCGTACACCCGCCGTAACCGGCCCGTAACGGAATTTGAAAACTCCGGGGCCTTTCATGGGTTCATCGTTTATTTTGGAAAGATGCTGTTTGAGGATGGAATAATTACCAAATGTCTCTTCAGGATGTTTTCCGTTTACAGCTGTCAGTACCGGTTTCCCTTTATCCAGAATAAAAAGTCGCTCATCTTCCGGAGTTGCTACTATACCTATCAATACTTTCATGGCTACAAAAGGTTTTTTAATAACGTTTCAAAATAGGGAATCAACAGTATTACAAGAAAAGATAACGCCAGATTGACAATGGCAACCCAGGTTTCTGTGCGGGATCTTTCTCTTTTGAGATTTTCTCTTCCGGTAAAAATCATTTTACCCGTTTTGAAGTTAACCGAGATAAAAGCAATGGCAAGAAAAAGAATAACAACCAAAGCCAACAGCCATCCATATTGGGCTATTAATGCTGCAAAAATAAACAGCTCTCCCACAAAAATGGCAAACGGTGGTGCTCCGGTAACGGCCATGGCTGCGACAAAAAGGGCAGATGCCGCACGGGGCAACCGTTGAATCAACCCATTTACTTTGCGCATGTCTGTGGTATGTGAAATGGACAACACATCTCCCGTAAGGAAAAAGACAGAAGATTTGGCCAGACCATGAGAGATGATAATTATCACAGCGCCAAGCAGACCGTAACCACCCAAAGAAATTCCTATCAGTATCATTCCCATATTTTCCATACTCGAATAGGCAAACATTCGTTTGTAATTGGTTTGCACTGTCATCATCAAAGCGGCCACGGCCACTGTCAGAATGCCTAATACAAAAGCAAATAACCTAATTGTTTCCGAAGGGAAAATCTGTATAAGCCGGGCAATAGCATACAAAGCCACCGGCAGCAAAACAGCTGAAAAAATAGCACTGACAGGTGCTGGTGCTTTGCCGTGCACATCCGGAAGCCAGGTGTGCATGGGAAAAATGCCCGCTTTGGTACCGAAGCCGACAATTCCCAACATAATTCCTATGAGAAATACCCGGTTATCCGGGTGATGCTGCAACAAGGCGTGCAGGCTTAGCGTGCCTGCCGAACCGTAAATAAAAGTAACTGCAATAAGCGAAATTACCAGCCCCGTGGATACGATGATAACATACCGCCAGGCCGACTCTATCGTTACCTGATTATTTTCTGTAGCAATAAGCAATGCACTGCTGACCGTGGTGGCTTCAATACCTACCCAAATCAATCCCAGATTATCCATGCTCACGGAAAAAAACATGGTAGCCACAAAAATATTGAGCAAAATATAATACAATCGATGCTGAAACAAAAGGTTTTCAATGTGTTTGAGATAGGTCAGTGAATAAAGTACAGTGCTAAGGTAAACCAGTGCAATGGTCAATATCAGCAATTTAGATAACCCATCGAAATACAAATAGTGGTCGATATAAACAGGTTGAAAAAGCAGGTAGATGGCTACAGCCAGAGACAATACCGAAGCAATAACAGACACTACCCTGTCAACATATTTAACGGGTAAAACACAAAGAACAGCCCCGAAGAGGCTAAAAAATATGGGCAATAAATATATAATATCCTGATGCATAACCTTATTTTTATCTATCCGCGTAATTCTGATTCAACTGTATCTCCTTCCTTAAGAATGGTGTGTTCCCTGACCCGTATAATGAGGCTGGAAACAACTACCAAACCCAGCAGGTCGAGAATGACACCGGCCTCCACAATAAAGGGCAATCCGCCAAAAACCCAACCCGACAGCATTACTACTGCATTTTCCATAACCAAAAATCCAATCATTTGAATATAAGCGTGCCGGTGTGTGATAATGAGCAACGAGGCCTGTAGGAATAAAGCAAAGGGTACAGATCCTGATCTCACTTTCAAAATAGAGTATAAACTGTTTTGGTAAATAAAATAGCCAATGGCTATGAGTACCAGCGACACTAAAATAGAGCCGCCCACACCCAGCAAAGGTTTGGCTTCGCGTACACGCCATGGTTTATCGTGAAGCCGGTTTAAAGCCCTGTTCATGACCAAAGGAATCGTTATCCCACGGACTACTATGGTGAGCCCTGCTAAAATAAACAGCATATATTCCTCGTTGGGACGGTTTAGACCCAGCAAAACCAAAAAGAGTGCTATTACAAAGGAAGAAACCGAAAACAAGGTAATAATCCTGCGTACATGAATCTCCCACTGCATAACCAGTGTTAACACAATAAGCAAAAAACCTAATATTTCAAATGTCTGATTCATAACTATTTTATTATGTAATAAGCGAGGCTTGCCAGAAATGCGAAGGCAAAAGCCACGGCGAGATAATCGAAATTTTTATATAACCTGAATTTGGAGACTGTTGTGTTCAGCAAGGCAAAAATGACGATAAGTCCCAATAATTTTAACAAATGAATACCCATGTATATGATGATACTCCAAAAGCCACTGCTTTCCATTGGCACACCGAAAGGAATAATATAAACGTTAAGAAATACACTCAGCAAAATAAACGTTTTCATGTAAGAACCCAGTTTATACATGGCCAAATCAGCTCCGGTATATTCAAAAGGCATGGCCTGATCAATCATTCCCAACTCGCCGTTGGTATGCGATTCTACCGGCAACTGTCCTGTTTCCACAATTAAAATCATAAAAAAAGCTGCCAATACAAAGCCATGTACCAGAGAATAATACCACTGTGGTGAACTTCTGAGAACCTGATTAATGACAAAGGGATTGTTGGTGTTGGAGATTACTCCCAACATGATAAAAATAAGCACCGTAATAGGTTCGGCAAATACAGCCAGGCTCGCTGATCGCGAAGTGCCCAGGTGTGCATAATTACTACGACTGTCGATGGCTGAGAATTTTTTGATGGCAGCGGCAGCACCGAAGAACAGCCCGCCTCCAATAAAGTCGGCACTTGGGGCAAATGCCAGCGGAAAAGCCGTGATAATAGGCAGAATCATTGCCAGAAAAGCATAAAACATCAC
Source organism: Bacteroidales bacterium (assembly GCA_015488735.1). Lineage (GTDB taxonomy): Bacteria > Bacteroidota > Bacteroidia > Bacteroidales > F082 > Sulfidibacterium. Next base: position 8,021 of record WFNG01000196.1, read on the forward strand.
TATAGCATAAGGCCCGAACCGGAATATGGGTGAGGAGATTTCCGGAACAATACTTTCTTTGTGAAAAAGTTTGATGAGGTCGTAATACGGCTGAAATATGGAAGGCCCCTGTTTGGATTCAATACGCTCTTCAAGTGATCGCAATACTCCGATAATTAACGGGGCGGCCAGTAGCACGTAAACTATTTCAATAAAACTATACAGGTATAACATGGCACCTATTTTAAACAGATTACTTACATCATTTAAAACAGGAGCTATTGAGTTGCAAAATACAACTGATAAGCGAGTTCCTCCGCTATGCTTTCAAAATTTGAGCTGCAAAAGTAATATCCTTTTTTAAAAGAGCAAGCTAAAATAGCAATATTTTTTTAATCTAAATTACCGATAGTCAGGTTTTACAGTGTTGAAGGCTATTTGACCATTCGTATTATCTTTCTGTTCAATTATTTTAAAGCGTGCAGGTTCAATTTATAATTCAGGGCCACAATTAACAGTGCCCAGATTATTCATTCGCGGCAATAGCCGGCACTGCTAAACAATTTTAATCAAAAAATAATTCTTTTTCCCCTTTTGCACCAAAACATACCGGTTGTTCAGTAAATCACTGTTGCTTAACTGGTAAGCTTCATCAACCTTATTTTTGTTAATCATCACAGCACGGTCTTTCAACATGCGGCGGGCTTCACCATTGGATTTAAAGATACCTGTTTTTGATGCAAGAAAATCCAGCAATCCGATTCCGGCTTCAAATTCCGAACGGGAAACTTCAGGCTGGGGAACACCGTTAAAAACATCCAGCAACATGCGTTCATCCAGCTTTTGTAAAGTTTCGGTAGTCCCTTTTCCAAAGAGAATTTGGGATGCTTCAACCGCAGCATTAAAAGCATCTTCGGAATGTACCCGGATGGTAATATCTTTGGCCAGTGTTTTTTGCAAAAGGCGCAAATGGGGGGCTTCTTTGTGCTCATTGGCCAGATTTTCGATCTCTTCGCGCGAAAACAGTGTAAAAATCTTAATGTATTTCCCGGCATCTTCATCCGAAACATTCAGCCAGAACTGGTAAAATTCGTAGGGGCTGGTACGTTCGGGATCAAGCCACACGTTGCCGCTTTCTGTCTTCCCGAATTTGCCGCCATCAGCTTTTGTAATTAGCGGGCACGTGAGGGCAAATGCTTCATTTTCGTGTCCCAGTTTGCGCCGGATAAGCTCGGTACCGGTGGTAATGTTACCCCACTGGTCGGCACCACCCATTTGCAGTTTACAGTTCTCGTGTTCGTACAGATACAAAAAATCATATCCCTGCACCAGCTGATACGAAAACTCGGTAAACGACATTCCGGATTTACTGTCGGCACCAATCCGTTTTTTTACCGATTCCTTGGCCATCATGTAGTTTACCGTAAGGTGTTTCCCTATGTCGCGGATAAACTCCAGAAAAGAAAAGCCTTTCATCCAGTCGTAATTGTTGACCAAAAGGGCCTTGTTTTCGGCGTCACTTTCAAAATCCAGAAATTTGGCCAACTGGTTTTTAATACTTCTTTGATTTCTCAACAGGGTTTCTTCATCCAAAAGGTTCCTCTCCTGTGATTTCCCGGAAGGGTCACCAATCATGCCGGTAGCACCGCCAACCAAAACAATAGGACGGTGGCCTGCCAGTTGTAAATGCTTTAGCATCATAACGCCTACGAGATGTCCGATATGCAATGAATCGGCCGTGGGGTCTATGCCCACATAACCCGAGGTCATGTGTTGGTTCATATATTTTTCGGTATTGGGCATGACATCGTGGATCATACCACGCCAACGCAACTCTTCAACAAAATTCTTCATGGCTTACAACTAATTTCCGGCAAAAATAGGGATTTGCCTTGATATGCAGAAATCGACTTTGTAAAAGCCAGAGTTCGCCGTAAGAAGATAACAACCCCAAGTCTGCATAA
>WFNG01000197.1 GCA_015488735.1 Bacteroidales bacterium
GACAAACAAGGCAAAATTATTAATTATATAAAAGTTGCGGAAGACATTACAGAAAAAAAGAGAATAATAGATGAGCTGATTAAGGCCAAAGAAAAAGCCCAGGAATCAGACCGCCTCAAAAGTGCGTTCCTCGCCAATATGAGCCACGAAATCCGTACGCCCATGAATGGGATTCTTGGCTTTACCTCACTGCTTGAAGAAGACCTGAGTACCGAAGTTAGGAAAGAATATATTGAGGCCATCCAAAAGAGCGGAGACCGTATGCTGAATACCATCAATGCCATTATGGATATTTCAAAGATTGAAGCCGGAATGGTTGAAATAGTAACCCAAGCAGTAAACATCAACCATTATATCGAAGATACCTATAAATTCTTCAATATTGAAACAAAAGAGAAAGGAATACGGCTTTCGTATAAAACAGCATTATCCTCAGAAGAATCAATCATTTTATCTGATGGGAACAAGGTTTTTGCTATCCTGACCAACCTGATCAAAAATGCCATAAAATATACCAATCAGGGAACGATAGATTTTGGCTATGTGAAAACAGATAACCAGTTGGAGTTTTATGTAAAAGATACCGGAATGGGCATCCCGAAAGACCGGCACCAGGCTATATTTGAGCGTTTTATCCAGGCCGACATCGAAGACAAGCTCGCGTTACAAGGAACAGGCCTGGGTTTGTCCATCGTAAAAGCGTATGTGGAAATGTTGGGGGGGAAACTTTGGCTTGAATATTCGGAACCGGGAAAGGGATCTGAATTTCGTTTTACTTTACCTTACAAAGCGGTTTATACAAAACAAAAGGAAGACAAACCCAAAACTAAAAAAGAAGAAAAAGAAACTTCAAAAAGAACCACTTCCAAAGGGCTTAAGATATTGGTTGCCGAAGATGACGAAGCATCCTGCGAATATCTCTCAATAATTTTAAAGGACATGGCCGAAACCGTTCTTTATGCAGAGAATGGTAAAGAAGCCATTGAGCTATTTAAAGACAACCCGGATATTGATTTGATACTCATGGACATGATGATGCCTGTAATGAATGGGTATCAGGCTACAAAGCAAATAAGGACGTTTGACAAAAACGTTGTCATTATTGCACAAACAGCTTATGCCTTGTCTGGTGATAAAGAAAAAATATTGGCTGCTGGATGTAATGATTACATTACAAAACCCCTCTCTATTAACACTTTAAAAGCAGTTATTTCAAAATATTTTAGCTCGGGTTTCGGAGTCTCAGAATAAGTGCGGACATCGTTGGGAAAAAATCAGACAACTTGTATTCCTTCGGCTCACTCATCGCTATTTTATTTGTTCTCTTCTTTAATCACCTCCCAGTGTCCGCCTTTGTCAGGGCCTATGCGTTTAAGCTTACCTTCTTTCTTTAATTGTGCTATTTGTTTAGCTATGGCTCTCCTGCTAATTTTGAGAATGTCAGCTAATTCAAATGTCGTGATATTCTTGTTTTTTGTAATTAATGCTAATATTTTCTGTGAACTTTTCTGTGAACTTTTCCCCGAACTTCTGAGGATTATGTGTTCCGTTTGTTTTGAGTTTATTCATTGTTGCTTTTCTTTTAGACAATAGTAAGTGCTACGGCCTTTGCCAAATTTGACAATAATACCCTTATCTGTCATTTGTTTTAACAGTTCTCTTGTGCGGCTTTCCCTGATATTTAACAACTTTTCAACTTGTTTAGATTTAACAGTCTTCTTTTTAATAAGATAACTGATGATGGTTTTTTCTTGTTCAGTATAATCCGACGGTATCCGACGGTTTTCCGACGGTTTTCCGACGGTTTCCGACGGTAATCGTTCATCATCGTTCGTCATCGTTCGCGAATCTTGTTGTTCCGTAAAATCCTTTTTAACAAACGACACCCTGAACGCCATACCCGGCTCTTTCCATTGCAGTGCTATTTCAGGATAATTTTTCATTTCATCGGCTATCAACTGTAAACCGTTGCCCCACTGCTCAATAATGCCCAGCGTTTTAAACACGGGTGCCAGCGTTTTGTTGCGGATGTCGGACTGGCCGGCTTCCATATCGTCAAAATCCACCGTGGGCAACAGTTTTCCGGGACTGGTAATTTCAATTTTGTCATCAAACACAGCTATTTTAATGTCTTTTCCGCGCAACGCGTAATCGCGGTGGATAACCGCATTGCGGATGGCTTCGCGAATGGCAATCACCGGATATTCCCAACGGTCTTTCCGGTAAACGCCTTCGTATTGCGAGCCCTGCGAAATGTGGCGCAACACAAATTTGTAGGCTTCCTCTGCCTGTAACCCCAGCGGGCTGTCAATGGTTTTCTGGTCAATAAAATTACCGGGGATGGTTCCTTTAAACCGGGCGCACTCAATTTTGGCATACGGAAACAGTTGGAACCTCAGCGGGTCATCCGACAGCAAAACCAGGGCGTGAGCCGGAAATTCCTTTCCCTGTTCCACAACCAGCAGGTTGAGTTTTTTCAATACGGTTTCAGTCAGTTTTTCGCCGGTAATGGCTTCGTACTGTTTCTGAAATGATGTGTATTCCAAACCAGGAAACTCCCTGCTGTAAACGGGCAACGCATCAAAAGAGATATTTCTTTTTTGCCGTTCCAGTTCATCAATCATATCCTGGTCGGCCAGCCGGTTGGAAGAACCCACGCGGATGTAAGTGCCTTTTTGTATGCCCTTGCTTTTGAGATGGTAAGGCGGGTTGCCGCCTTTGTAAATCTTTACGCGGATAAGGTGCTTCTCTTCGGCTTTCAGGAAAGAGATGTCCGGCAAAATAACCGGGGCGCAGTTATCGTGAATGCTGTTGCTGATATGTTCCTCAATCTGTATTAAATCGTTTTCCTTTACGCCCGTAACCTCTCTGGGATTGTCTTTTATTCCGATATACAGCTCACCGCCGGCATCGTTGGCAAAGGCCACCACGGTTTTGCTGAGGTCGGCATTTGATGGCAGGGCGCTTTTAAATTCAATCTTCCTGCCTTCCGGCTGTTGTAATAATTCTTTAATTTTCATTTTTTCAACGCTACTTTAGCAAAGTTCTTCAAAATCTTTTGGTTCAATTCGGCTTCTTCTTTCAGTTGGCTTTCAAATATACCCTTTTCGGGAAGTGTTCAGGTTCTATAAATTATCCTGTAAATGTAGGAAAAAGATAGCTAACCCCATTAGGAAGTAAAACGGCCATCGTGTATTTTTATGGAAAACCCCTAATATACAAAAACAACAAAATAGCATCAAAAAACCGGAAAGGTGGTTGCAATAAGGAGTAAAACAAAAAAAGGACAACCTGTCATTCAACAAGTTATCCCTTTTAATTGTCGGGGTGAGAGGATTCGAACCTCCGGCCTCGTCGTCCCGAACGACGCGCGCTAACCGGGCTGCGCTACACCCCGAAAATCAGGCCGCAAAATTAATAAACATTATCAATCTGCAAAAGTTTTTTCCGGGGTTGGATAAAATTTAATTTTCATGGAATTTTGGATATTACACCATACAGTATCTTATATTTATACCATCGGAAAAAACCAGAAAGCAACGAGCACCATTCGTTTCCTGCAAACCTTGATTTTACTCCATCTTTTTGGCACGGTTCCAGTAAGCATCCATCTCTTCCAGGGTCATTTCGGTAAGATTATGTCCCTCTTTGGCCGATTGTGTTTCTATATATTGAAATCGACGGATAAATTTCCGGTTGGTACGTTCCAGTGCATCATCCGGGTTGATGCCGACATAACGGGCATAATTGACAAGAGCAAAGAACAAATCACCAAACTCCTCTTCAATTTTATCTTTTGAAGTATTCTGTTCCACTTCGGTTTTCAGCTCATTCATCTCCTCCTCCACTTTGTCCCAAACCTGTGCACGTTTTTTCCATTCGAAGCCAACGCCTTTTACTTTTTCCTGCATCCGGTAGGCTTTCAACAATGGTGGCAATGATTTGGGGACACCCGAAAGCACCGATTTCTTTCCCTCTTTCAGTTTTAGCTTTTCCCAGTTGTCGGCAACTTCATCGGCATCAGCTACTTCCACACCACCATAAATATGCGGATGACGATAAACCAGTTTATCAGAAATCCCTTCCAACACATCCCGCACATCGAAAGCTTGTTTTTCTTCTCCTATTTTGGCATAAAATACAAGGTGCATCATCAGGTCGCCCAACTCTTCACGGATTTCGTCCATGTTTTTATCAAGAATCGCATCGGAGAGTTCGTAAGTTTCTTCAAGCGTGAGATGACGAAGGCTTTCCAGCGTTTGTTTTTTATCCCACGGGCAACCTGTGCGCAGGTCATCCATAATGTCAAGTAACCGGCCAAATGCCTGGAGTTTTTCCTGTTTGGTAGCTGATTTTTGATTTTTCACAGTTAAAAATTTTTGGCAAAATTAGGGTTTAATCCGGATTAGAAGAACCATTTGCAGAGAGCACGGCACAACGCAGGAATAAATTCCCTGTTAGGGTAGTTGAGTCGTTCCTGCGGGGCTTTTAAAGTAACCAGAAACGAGGTGTCCTAATATGCTTTGGCGAAGACCACCCGTTGTTCGGAAGGTTTGCCCGAATAAATACATTTACCGGACTCTTTTTTACCATCCAACGGGATCAGGCGAATTGTAGCCTTGGTCTCTTCCTTGATTTTTTCCTCTGTTTCAGGCGTACCATCCCAATGTGCCCACACGAAACCACCTTTTTCAATCTGTGCTTTGAAATCGTCCCATGTATCCACAGAAAATGTATTTTCTGTTCTGAAGTCCAATGCTTTCTGATAAATATTCTTCTGAATCAGTTCCAACAAATTTTCAATTTTATCAGCAATATTCTCCATATGCAGCGTCTCTTTTTCCATGGTATCACGACGTGCTATTTCAACAGTACCGTTTTCCAGATCGCGCGGACCTATAGCCAAACGGACAGGTACCCCTTTCATTTCCCACTCAGCGAATTTAAAGCCCGGTTTCTGGGTATCACGGTCGTCAAATTTTACTGAAATACCTTTTGCTTTCAGTGCTTTTATAATTTCATCAGCTTTTTCGGAAATGGCTTCCAGCTGATGGGCTTTTCTGAAAATAGGAATAATAACTACCTGAATAGGAGCCAGTTTTGGCGGCAGCACCAGCCCGCTATCATCAGAATGCGCCATAATGAGTGCACCGATGAGTCTTGTGGAAACGCCCCACGAAGTAGCCCAGACAAACTCCTGGCGATTGTCTTTGGTGAGATATTTTACATCAAAAGCTTTGGCAAAATTCTGCCCGAGAAAATGAGAAGTTCCTGCCTGTAAAGCTTTCCCATCCTGCATTAATGCTTCAATACAATATGTTTCAACAGCACCGGCAAAACGTTCGCCGGGAGATTTTACTCCCTGCAAAACAGGAACGCCCATATAATTTTCCGCAAAATCGGCATAAACTTTCAGAATGGTCTCTGCTTCCTGTACTGCTTCCTGACGGGTAGCATGGGCAGTATGGCCTTCCTGCCAGAGAAATTCTGCCGTACGCAAAAACAGGCGTGTCCGCATTTCCCAACGTACTACATTGGCCCATTGATTGATGAGCAGCGGCAAATCACGATACGATTGTACCCATTTACGATAAGTATCCCAAATGATAGTTTCGGAAGTGGGACGAACAATCAGCTCTTCTTCCAGTTTGGCATCCGGATCCACCATCACGCCGCCATTTCCATCCTCTTTCAAACGATAATGGGTGACCACGGCACATTCTTTGGCAAAACCTTTTACATGAGAAGCCTCTTTGCTAAAAAATGATTTGGGGATAAAAAGCGGGAAATAGGCATTCTCATGACCGGTTTCCTTAAATTTATCATCCAGAATCCGCTGCATTTTTTCCCAGATAGCATATCCGTAAGGTTTTATTACCATCGATCCCCGGACAGCTGAATTCTCCGCCAGACCAGCTTTTACAACAAGGTCGTTGTACCACTGTGAATAATTTTCACTTCTGCTTGTAAGTTCTTTTGCCATTTTGATATTTTGGTATAGTCTTTGCAACTTATTAATGAACGGCAAAAATAAACAATGTTTATTGAAGCACAATATTAATCGCCATGAAGAAGATAAAATACATATTATTTACCGCTGTAATTTTCAGCTTTCTATTTATTACGGCTTGTAGCACTACCAGTAATATTCCTCAGGATGATGTTTATTACTCTACCACACCTCACAATAATGTAACGGCAAAAGCAACGCCATCTGCCACACAGCAACAAAAATCAGCACAAGTATACCAACAGGGTAAAGTTGAAAATATAAGCCAGCAGTCTGGACAAACGGTTTCGGGTGACCAGTATAATGTGGATTATTCGGCACGATTGAAAAGATTTCATCAGTCAGGTGATACATCCCTGGACTATTACGACAGCCATTTTTCCGGAAAACATGCCGATACTACTAAGCAACAGAGCACAACTACTATTATTACGCCAAGTGTCTCCCTGAACCTGGGCTTTGGTAGTCCTTACTTTGGTTCCAGCTGGTCATTTGGTTTTGGATCTTATGCAGGCTGGGATACGGGATTCGGATACGGATGGGGTTATCCTGCTTACGGCTGGGGATACTCTCCCTTTTATGCATATTATCCACCTTATATCGGTTGGGGCAACCCATATTACGGATGGGGCAATCCATATTATGGTTGGAACAGTCCATACTATGGTTGGGGTTATCCTGCTTATGGTTGGGGTTACCCAGGATGGAATAGCGGTTACTACTACCCTCCTTATTACAACGGTTATCCTGCTTACGGATATAGAGCTGGTATTTATCAGCCCCGAATAAACCGTGGAGGTGGGTCTTCCATACCTCGTAGTGTCGGTGGTTCAGGTATTTATTATAACCGTGGTGTTAAATCTGCCAGTAAAAAAACAGGTGTTGTTTCCCATAACAGAGCGCGTTTAAACCCTGACCATAATGGGAAGTTATTAAAACCAAATGGCAACAGTGGCAGACCTGCAGGTTCGATGCGTTATAATTCAGCATTGGCCAAAATGCGAATGGAAAAGGCACACGAGCAGAATAAATTAACGAAACCAGGTGGAAATACCGGTTACAGAAATCCCAACGGAAACAGAAGCTCAAGATTTGGTATTTCAGAACCAGGAAATCGTTCTGTGGAGCATTTCCGTAAGCCGCCTGCCTATCTGAGAGAAGAAAATATGCCACGTCCCAGATTTCAAAAACCAAAACAATACCAAAGTCTGGAATCGCGTTCCACACGCAGCAGCAAAGAGTTTTATCGTACTCCGACGCGGCCGGCAAACCCCGGATACAGAAGGCCCAATGTAAGTATTTATCGTCCACAGCCTGTTCGGCGACAAAATATCTTCCGCCCGGCAAACACCAAAAGAAATGCAGTGTACCGTGGGAGTAACAGAGCCCGGTCAGGTATAAAAGTTTACAATCCTCCCACACGTTCATTCTCTTCGCCTAACAGTTTTCGTGCACCAGCCAGAAGAAACGTCTCTCCAACGAGAAGATATAGCGCACCTACACGAAGCATCTCCGCACCTACACGAAGTATTTCTGCACCTGTCAGAACAGGCTCTTCGTCAGGATCGGGTGGCGGCGGCATAAGAAGAAGTTCCGGTGGTGGCGGTATCAGAAGATAAAGCATCATTAATAAAATTTTTATCAGGCCTTTAAAATATTAATCAATATGAAAAAGATATTTATCATAACAACTCTCGTATTATTTACTTTTTCGGCATTTGCCCAAACAGCAGACGATGCGTTGCGCTATTCGCAAAATTTTTATGAAAGTTCTGCAAGAAGTTCAGCTATGGGCGGTGCATTTGGAGCATTGGGAGCCGACCTTTCCACGGCATCGACCAATCCGGCAGGTCTGGGACTTTTCAGGACCAGTTATTACACCTTCAGCCCTGAAATAAATATCCGCAACATCAGCTCTGTTTATAATAACACACCCTCTTCAGCCAGCCGAACTGTTTTTGACCTTAGCAATTTGGGGTATACGGGAGCTATCAGACTACGTGCCAAAGGAGAAAAAGGATGGCAGTTTATGCAATATTCTTTTGGTATGAACCGACTGAATAATTTTAATACCAATTACGACATGCAGGGACCCAACCCATATAATTCCAAACTGGATGTTTATCTGGAACAGGCTGATGGCGTGAATTATAATGATATTGCAAACGACAAGAACAATCAGTACAGCTTTGATTTAAATCCGGCCTGGCAACTTTACCTGCTCGATACCATTCCCGGATATAATAACTGGTATTACAGTCCTGTTCCTTATGGTGGAACATACCAACGCCTGCGGCTTCAATCAAGAGGATCGTTAAACGAATGGTTTTTTTCTTTCTCCGCCAATTACAATAACGTACTATACATAGGAGCTACTCTGGGTTTTGATGCATTGCACTATACCAGCACCTCCTTATATACAGAACAGGATGTAGCAGATACAATACCCTATTTCAACAGCTGGGAATTTGACCAGACTGTGGAAACCAGAGGGACAGGTTTTAATGTTAAAATTGGAATGATTGTTCAGCCCGTGAAATGGCTAAGAGTAGGTGTGGCTTATCACTCTCCTACCTGGTACGGAAAAATGCGGGACGTATGGTACTCAACTACTTTTGCTAATTTGGGATGGACAAAGCCAGCCAGTGTTTCCTCTCCCACCGGAAACTATCAATATCAGCTAAATACACCTATGAAAATTTTGGCAGATGCGGGAATCCTAATCGGAGACAGGGGCAGTATTTCTTTTGAATATGAGTATATCAATTATTCCAATGCAAAATTCAACTCTGGTGGTTATAACTATCTTACAGAGAACGGAAATATTAAGCATGATTTTCGATCGGCAAACAATATCCGCATCGGAACAGAATGGCGGTTTGGGATTACCGATATCCGGGCCGGATATGCACTTTATGGTAACCCCTATGCACGAAATCTAAACGACGGCAAACGCCAGTTCTACTCAGGTGGTCTTGGGTTTCACTTCAATAATTTATCCATTGATCTGGCATACATTTATTCTAAAATGAATAAAGATTACTATTTCTACGGAACGAAAGACATTGCTGTCAATCCGGTTAAAAACAGCTTCCGGAACCATTCTTTTATTCTGAGTTTCAGTTATCGTTTATAGTATCTGGTTCTTCTACCCCGCGGGTTTTCCCCTTCTGTTTAGGGTTTATAACGAAATAAAGTAACGGAAATCGATTAAATAATTTTGCTGATTTTCAAGATACAAAAGCTGCGAATAGCTATTGTCTATCCTATAAACATAGGAAATCTTATTTCAAAACCCCCTTTAGGTATACCTGTTTTTAGATTGATTAACAGCTACTTAAACCTTTTATGGTAAGCCATACATCTTCAAAACATGCTGATAATTCCATCAAAAATAACAACAATTCATTGTTAATATCTTCTTGGTGGTTTAATACGGGAAAGTTTTTTATTTCTATAATTTTAACAGACTAAATATTAATTTATTTTGAAAGATAAAAATCCGTGTTATGAAAAACAAATACTTTCTCTCTCTCTTTTTTGCAGCAATTTGTTTTGTGTTCTCAAGCTCCGCAAAAGCACAAAAAATTATACCTAAAAAAACTTTTCCATCTTATTGGGAAGTTGGTATAAACAGTGGTTCCAGCCTTTTTTTTGGAGATGTAAAGCAAAATCCGATAATACCGGTCAGTACAGACAACAACGAATGGAGACTGGGAGGCAGTTTTATGGCCGGATATCAGTTCAACTATATTTTTGGGTTACGAGGGCAGGCTCTTTACGGACAGTTAGCCGGAACAAAACGTGCTGCAAATTATTTTTTTGAAAGCGATTATATTGAGTTCAATGTGAATACAACCATCAACTTAAACAATCTGTTGGGGAAAAACCGCACTGACAGGTTTGCTACAGCCTATCTGTTGGCCGGAATTGGTATTACAAACTATAATTCAATAATTTACACTTTGTCAACCGGAATAGAAAAAAGAAGAATTGGTTTTGGAAGTGGCTCAGGAATTAAAGGACGTACACTGGAAGGGATCCTTGTCGGTGGCGTGGGGGTAAATTTTCGAATCAACAATCATTTTATCGTTAATTTTGAAACGGCCAACCGTATCATGAATTCGGATGAAATGGATGGATGGGTAAAAGGATTTAAATATGATGTCTATAATTACACATCTATTGGATTATCTTACAGGTTTGGCAACAGAAAAGCAAAGTCGCCACAAAAGCCACCTGTTGTTACCCACCAAAACATGCAAGAGGTACCACCTGTTCCTTCAAAGTCAGCTGCAAAAAAGAAACCCTGTACAGTAGAAATACAACCGGTAATGCCTCCGGCTACTTCCAATACAGCAGAGGCAAAAAATCAACAAACGACAGTTGTAACAGAACATCCGCCCCGGAAACATGCAGTTAAAACTATTGAAAAAGTCACAACACCACCTCGTCCTGTTCTTAAATTTAGCGTACAAATTCGTGCCAAATATGGCCAGTCAATCCCTTTAGAATGGCTTAGTAAAAAATATGGTCTGCCACAAAGTGAAATCAGAGAAAACAAACACAACGGTTATTACATCTATACTGTTGGTTCTTATCTTACTTACGAACAGGCACGGGCACATCGCGACCAACTACGCAGCCGTAATGGGATAGGTGATGCATTTGTTGTTGTATTTAAAAATGGTCATCGTTTGGATAAAATACCGTAATTTGCACAAAAAATCATATAAAAATGTGGCACAGCGACTGGGATTATAATCCGGAAACGGATAAACTACCAAGAAACATAACCCTGATAATTGTTATTGCCTCCATAGCAGCGGCAGTTTATCTTTCTTTTGTCTTGGTTTAACAGAGGCTTTTAAGGATGTTTTTACAAACTTTTAACATCTCTTTGCAATAAATGTCGGTTAAGAACAATTGATTCTTTTCCATAAGAAAGAATGTTTTGCGTACTTTTGTCGTTTGGAAAAATAAAACAACATAACTATCATGAGCACGTATTTTATACAGCAGGCAGGATGGATTGGCACGCCGGAAATTATACTCATTGTTTTGGCTATTGTTCTTCTTTTTGGTGGTCGTAAGATTCCCGAACTCATGCGCGGCATTGGCAAAGGGGTGAAAGAATTCAAAGAAGGAATAAATGATGAACCATCCGATAAGGAAGAGAAAAATAAAAAAACCACCGATAAAAAAGAGTAAGTTTTTCAATAGTTGTTGTTTTATTACGTTAGTATTGAAATTAAAGTGTTCCGAACCAGGAAGAGGAAAAAGAATAATGAAAAGAATAATTGCAACAGCCATTGTTTTTGCTTTGGTATTTTCGCAGACCCGGGTTTTTAGTCAAACCGCCAAAAAAATTCACCTGTTAAAAGGTACTGTTTTACAAAAAACAGACTCCACCCGACTCCCTTCAGACAGTATACTGGCAAAAGACAGTCTGGAAAAAGACTTACCCTCTTTTCGCGATACGATCGTCTTGCCCCGGTCGCTGAGTATAATGGGGCGGATTAATGACAGTATTCATAAAGTAATAAAATATCATGGCCACACGCTAATCAGCGATTCACCACTGGTTCATGCACTCGACAGCCTTGCTTATGTAAAATTTTACAAAAAAGGCTATTTACTTTTTGATACTGCTTCCAGGAAAGATTCAAAATTCAAGCCCGGGCAAATTCCAACTTATCCCGATTCTGTTTATGCCAAACGTATCGCAGCGTTAAATGTAGAAACACCTATTGAGCTTGTTTATAACAAACCGGTTAAAGCATTTATTCATTTGTATGCAGATAAAAGACGGTTATTAACCGAAAAGGTTCTTGGACTTTCAGAGATATATTTCCCTATGATTGAACAGGTTCTTGACCGTTATAACATGCCGCTTGAGCTGAAGTATCTCGCTGTTGTTGAGTCAGCATTGAACCCGGCAGCGGGATCTAATAAAGGAGCCAAAGGATTATGGCAGTTTATGTATGGCACCGGGAAAGTTTATGGCCTGCATGTTACATCAATGGTTGATGACCGTTATGATCCTTACAAGGCTACGGTGGCAGCCTGCGAGCATCTGAAAGATCTGTACGATATTTATGGCAACTGGTCTCTTGCAATGGCAGCATACAATTCCGGAGCCGGTAATGTAAACCGCGCCATAAGAAGAGCCGGCGGAGCTAAGAACTACTGGGCCATCTGGCCATTCCTGCCACGTGAAACCAGAGGGTATATCCCTGCATTTATTGCTGTGGATTATATTATGCACTATGCTTCCCAGCACAACCTTTTCCCAATGCGTCCTGGTATTTTTTATTACGATATTGATACAGTTACCGTTCACGATGTCCTTTCGTTCGGACAACTTCATGAAATGCTTGGAATACCACTTGATGAACTAAAATTTTTAAATCCACAGTTTAAAAGAGGCATTATTCCTGCTGTAAATGGCAAAACGTATGTGCTACGTATCCCACGTCAGTTTGCCGATGAATTTCTGAACAATGAAAAAGCACTTTATGCCTTTAAAACCAAAAAAGGCCTGGAACGGGAGAAAATGCTTGCAGAGATTAAAAAAGCGGGAAACAGAAATGTGGTTATTGTTCACAGTGGCGACAATCTGGGAACTATTGCAAGACGTAATCATGTGTATATAAGTCAGCTGATGAGATGGAACAGGTTGAGGAACTCGCGTATTTATCCCGGTCAACGACTTATTGTTTATGGTGTTGGCAGCCACCAATACTACCAAAAAGCATCTTCTCCTATTTCCCGATCCCATTCCAGAACCATGTATGTGGTCCGCTCAGGGGAAAACCTGGGACTGATAGCAAAAAAATACCGATGTACACCCACGGACCTGAAAGAATGGAACAACCTGAGATCATCGCGGATTTATCCGGGACAGAAAATATATGTATATAAACCGGTGGCCAAAGCAAAAAACACACTGAAATCAGGAAAATATGTTTACCACGTGGTTAAAGCAGGCGATACTTTGTGGGATATTGCCAAGGAATATGACGGTGTTACTGTTGAACAAATCAAACGCCTGAACCATATTCGCAATTCACATCATTTGCATCCGGGACAAAAAATTAAAATTGCCACAATAAGTTAATGTTAAGAACCCTGTTGCTAATATTTATTCCTCAGCAATAAAATATAGACAACAGATTTACGTTACTTAAAGCAGAACAATAAAATATTTAAAATGAAAAAATCCGGTGTATTCTCTTTATTTATGTCGGCATTGCTGATTTCTTTCGTTTTTCCCTCTTGTACAAGCCAGCAAGGCAACAATGGGAAAACGGCTTCCATAGGCACTACAGCAGAACTACTGGTTGTTACCCAAAACCAGGAACAATGGGAAAACCAAATCGGCCAAACAATAAAAAAGTATTTTGCTGCAGATATGTATGGATTCCCTCAGCCGGAATCAATTTTTAAAATAATTCACATTAAGACGGATAATTTCAGTGAGGTTTATAAAACTGAACGTAATATTTTTATCGTTGATATTAACCCTAAAGTTAAAGAGGCAAAAATAATTGTTGAAAGAGATAAATGGGCTGCTCCCCAACTTATTTATAAAATTATAGCACCTACACCCATGTCTTTTGTTAAAGCTTTTATGATTAAAAAAGATTATTTTATAGAAAAATATCTTGCCTTTGAACGACAGCGTATTTTGAAAGTTTTCAAGTCTTCGCTTGACGATAAGGTTATGAAAAACATAAAAAATCATTTTTCTTTCACCCTTGATGTACCCTCCGGATTCTATGTTGCCAAAGCAACACCAAATTTTATGTGGATTCGCCATGAAGCCAGCCAATCCAGTCAGGGAATCCTGATTATTTCCATCCCTTATAAAGACACCACCCAGTTTTTACGTGACAAAATTCTTGAAAGGATTCAAAGATTTCAAATGCACAATATTCCGGGACCTTCGACAGGTTCTTATATGTCGCTGGACAGAAAATTTGTTTTGCCTATGGATACACGGATAACAAATTTCCCTACACATTTCGCCGTTGAAATTCGGGGACTCTGGCGTGTGGAACACGATTTTATGGGAGGCCCTTTTATCAGCTACACGTTCCTGAATAAGAATACAAACCAAATTGTAACACTGTTTGGATATGTCTATTATCCCAATCACAGAAAACGGGATTTGTTATTACAGATTGAATCTATCCTTTATTCCGTAAAGTTTGGTAATTCGGGAAAAAAATAGTCTGAATTCGATGAGTTTATAAAATTGAGATAAGGGAATACACGCTATAATCCGGTATATTATTTCCCGTCGTATGCCCATTTCAGGTAAACAGCACCCCAGGTAAAACCTCCGCCAAAAGCAGCAAGCACAATATTGTCACCTTTTTTCAGCTGGCTTTCCCACTCAAACAGGCACATGGGAATGGTGCCATTGGTTGTGTTGCCGTAACGCTGAATGTTGATCATTACTTTTTCTTTTTCCAGTTTCATACGACGAGCGGTGGCTTCGATAATCCGCAGATTAGCCTGATGCGGTACCAACCAGTTAATATCTTCCGAAGTAAGGTGGTTACGCTCCATAATCTCCACGGCAACATCGGCCATGTTGGTAACAGCAAATTTAAACACCGGCTGCCCTTCCTGATAAATAAAATGCTCACGGGCATCAACCGTGGCATGCGAGGCCGGCTTGACAGACCCCCCGGCTTTTTGATGCAGATGAACACGACCGGAGCCATCTGTATAAAAGCGATGGTCCATAATACCTACATCTTCGGTAGTAGGTTCCAGTAATACAGCACCGGCAGCATCGCCAAATATAACGCAGGTAGCACGGTCCGTATAATCGGTAATGGACGACATCTTGTCACCTCCTACTACAATAACTTTCTTATATTCACCTGATTCCACGTATTTAGAACCCGTTTCGAGCGCGAATATAAACGTGGAACAAGCGGCATTCATATCAAAACTAAAAGCGTTTTTAATGCCTACCTTGTCACTAATAATATTAGCCGTGGCAGGAAACTGCATATCAGGTGTTACCGTAGCACAAATCAGCAAATCGACTTCTTCCGGTTTTGTTCCGGTTTTTTCAAGTAACCCTTTTACGGCCTCCACTCCCATATCGGAAGTGCCCAAACCTTCTCCTTTTAAGATATGTCTTTCGTTGATACCGGTTCGCGAAACAATCCAGTCGTTAGTAGTATCAACCATCTTCTCAAGATCCTTGTTAGTCAGTATATCTTTGGGTGCCCAGGCATGAATCCCTTTTATAGCAGCTCTTAATTTTGCCATGATATCGTATTAAAAATTGATTGCAAAAATACTATTTTCATAATATATGCCGAAAAAATAAACGAACAGGACTCTTCCTCTTTGGAAATAAACATTTGAAACCTGACTGTCCGTTATTTCACAAAAACGCCCTTGTCCGAAAAACGAACAAAGGCATTATTTTTCCGAAGGTTCTCTCAAAAAACAATCCGGTCAACAAACATGATATTTTAGGCTTCAGCGCCTTTAACCACCAGTTTTCCTTTATAATAAAGGTCGCCATCAACATAGTAAGCACGATGATAAACGTGAACGGTGCCGGTAGTAGGACAGGTAGCAAGAACGGGAGCATGTGCTTTAATGTGTGTCCTTCTTTTATCTCTCCTTGTTCTTGAAATTTTTCTTTTTGGATGTGCCATTTTAATTATTTTTTATCGGTTATTTCTTAATCTTTATTTCTTTTAATGCATCCCAGCGGGGATCTGTTTTTGCTTTTTCAAAATTTTCAATTTTTTCCAGCATTTCAATATTACAGGTTGAATTTCCATCTTCATCATCCGGATGAATTCGTTTCATGGGAATCATCAGCTGAATAAATTCGTAAACATATTGTGCAATATCGAAATAGCTGTCTTCGTAAGGAATTGTCACCATCTCCTCCGAAATCTCTTCCATTTTCTCACCGTATTTCACGATTAGCCGGAAGTTGCCTTTTAAAGGCTGTGTGTACGCATCAAGACAACGATCGCAAATAAGCTGCACGTTTCCTTCAAACCGAAACATAAGTACCATCAACCGCGATTCCTTTTCAATATCCAGCGAAAGCATTACCTTTCCATGATGAATATCCTGAAATGCAAACTGCTCAAAGAACGCGTCTTCTACAACAAAATCATAATGATACTCCCCGGGTTCCAGCCCTTTCACGGGAATTAAAAACTCTCTGTTGCTTTTCTCCACTCCTTAAAAAATTGGGCGGCAAAATTAGAGATAAATATTTGTTTAACCAAATTTTTCAGAAAGTTATATTTTCCACAGGATCTACGCCAAAAAATACTGCCAAAGAATAAAATTATCGTAACCAGAGAAATAGACACAGGCATTTTGTTACTCGGATTTACCGATATCAGCAGCGCCTTTCTTCAGGCCAACAACAACACCGGTCATACTAAAAGAAGTTTTGTGGGTTACCACATGAAGATATCCCGAACCATCGTTGCCCACGGTCAATGTAAAACTAAATTTCTTTTGCTTTGTACGTTGGGAAATTTGACCACTAACAGTAATAGAACGGTGCGCACTTCCTGCATCAAGATGCCAGTTTATCAGCTTTCCCTGTATAGATATACCAAGTCCATCAGGGCCGTTTAGCCCCGGGAAGTCAAAACAAACC
>WFNG01000198.1 GCA_015488735.1 Bacteroidales bacterium
TAATCGCCAAAAGACCAGTTACCCAGCATCTCAAACATGGTATGGTGGTAGGTATCATGTCCTACCTCTTCGAGATCGTTGTGTTTTCCGGAAACGCGCAGGCATTTTTGTGTATCAGCAACACGTGGGCTTTTTGCAGGTGCATTACCCAGAAAGACATCTTTAAACTGGTTCATACCGGCATTGATAAACATGAGCGTTGGGTCATCCTTCACCACAATGGGGGCACCTGGCACAATGGTATGTTGCTTTGATTTAAAAAATTGGAGAAACGTATTTCTGATTTCTAATGAAGTCATAAACAAATAATTAACTATAATCTGTTGATATGTAATTTTTATAAGGTTGCAAATTTACGTCAATTTATTAATTTTGCGCCTGAAAAGGGAATCTAATATGGCCAGAACCAAGTATTTTTTTAATGAAAAAACGCTGTCTTACGATGAAATAAAACTCACACACGGACAGAAATTATTTCGTTTTTTCCTTTTTCTTTTTTCAGCTGTTGCACTTACGGCTTTGTTTATTTTTATCCTCTTTAATTATTTCAGTTCGCCTAAAGAGCTCATGCAAAAACGCGAAATTGCAGAGTATAAATTACAATATCGCATCATGAACGACAAGCTCAACAAGATGCAGAAATTAATGAACGAACTGGAATACCGCGATGACAACATTTACCGTATTATTTTTGATGCTGAGCCCGTTCCAAAATCGGTAAGGGAAGCCGGAATCGGAGGTGTAAACAGATATGCCAACCTGGAAGGTTATAGCGAATCGAAAATGCTGGTTGAAACAGCTAAAAAGCTGGATAAACTGACAAGTGAGATTTATGTACAGTCGAAATCGTTTGACAAAGTGTTTGCCATGGCGCGCAACAAAGAGAAAATGCTGGCAAGCATTCCGGCAATACAGCCGATACGAAACATCGATATGCGACGTATTTCATCTTATTTCGGTTATCGTATTGACCCGTTTTATAAGGTAAAGAAATTTCATGAAGGCATTGATTTCTCCGCACCTAAAGGAACACCGGTTCACGTTACAGGCGATGGCAGGGTGGTACGGGTAATTCGCTCTAACCGGGGATACGGTAACGAAATTCTTGTGAATAATGGTTATGGCTACATGACCAGGTATGCGCATCTAAGCGCTTTTAAAGTAAAAAAAGGACAAATTGTTAAACGGGGGCAAATAATTGGCCTTGTGGGAAGTACCGGAAAATCAACTGCTCCCCACCTGCATTACGAAGTAATTAAGAATCATCACCCCATTAATCCCATCGACTTTTTCTTTAATGACCTTACACCTGCTGAATATTCAAAAATGGTAGAACTTTCAAAGATCCCTACCCAATCTATGGACTAACCGGGAGAACGTGATGACAAAGAAAATTTATTTCCGTATTGGTGAAGTGGCCAAAAAGTTTAATGTCCAGACCTCTCTGATCCGTTATTGGGAAAAGGAATTCGCTTTCATAAAACCCAATAAAAGCGCCAAAGGAACACGATTATTTACCCAAAAGGATGTGGATAATTTTGAAATTGTTTATCATCTGATGAAAGAAAAGGGAATGACCATCCAGGGAACACGCGAATATTTCAAAAAACACTACAACAAAAATTCAATGGATAAACTACAGGTTATCAATACTTTAAAAAAAACAAAAAATCTCCTTCAGGAGGTCCGGGAAGTACTGGACAACGCCACTGAATAATCTTGAAAGCAAGGTAATATGCTTGTCCGCAATTCAAATTTACTATTGGCATTATTTACTTTTTGTATTTGGCCAGAAAGAAGTTTTCGTTCATAACGATATAAAGCCCGTATGAATAATCCAGTTTTCGCGACATGAGATCATAATAGCTTTCTGCGCGGGCTTCTAATTTAATACTGCGATAGATAGTTTTGCTATACCATATTTTGGTGGTCAGCAGCTCTCTTTTCTCTTGTGAAAAATCAGGTTCCATTTCCGAAACCGACTGAAAAAGATATTCACCATGAGGTGCAATAAATCGTTTGGCATACCAGTATCCGCCCATAACGTGTAATCCATGATAATGATAAGTCAGCGTGGTATAACTTCCCCATCCGTTTTTAAAAGGCTCAGCATTAAGTTCTCCCTGTTCCGGCAGGTTTAGCCCATCATAAAGCAATAGCTGTGGCTCAAAATCGATGCTGTTTTCAGCACCAAAACTGTAGGTCAACTTCACTCCCGCAAGTGCGTTAAGAATGGTGGAAATGGGCTTATGCGGCGGGGGTTCAAGTTGTCCGCCTTTGTGTGCAATAAGCAGCTGAAAAGGGATACTCAGACTAAAACCTTTCCTGTCCCTAATCGCCTTGAAAATGGTACTGTTTCCCACCAAAAGATGTTCCTGGGCAGTATCACCAACCATAATATAATGTTCCCAGCTAAGCCACAAATCAGAATGAATGGTTGCCGTATTCAATAAAAACTGAAAACCATATTCAATGTGATGCTGAAAATAACGATCAAAACGAAAAAGAGGTTCGGCCAACTGATGATTGGCAGACCCGTAAATGTTTCCCATAACAAGCTCCAGCGATTTTGCCATTTTGTACTGAACACGAAAAACAGGAATGACCCGGGTGAAATGGTCGCGGCCTGAGTATTTCAGAAGATAAACACCGGCACTGACTTTGATACGGGGAGTAAAATAGTATTCCAGCGTTGGTTTGGCAAAAACCCCCAGGCCGGTATAGCCATAGGCAAAATTATCGAAGTACTCGTCATTTTTAAAAAAGAAACTGCTTTCAAACCGAAAACTCAAT
Organism: Bacteroidales bacterium; assembly: GCA_015488735.1. Taxonomy (GTDB): domain Bacteria; phylum Bacteroidota; class Bacteroidia; order Bacteroidales; family F082; genus Sulfidibacterium. Next base: position 2,794 of record WFNG01000198.1, read on the forward strand.
GTTTTACTACAACTATCATAAAGCGGGACATAGGTTTGAAAAACAGAGGACTGCGCCTGCATATCTGCTGCAAGAAAAATCAAAAACAAAAAAGCAAACCCCGCACGAAGACGCTTTACTTTCCGAAGGCTATATGTTACAATAGTTTTGATGACAATAAATTATTTATTCCGTCTTATAAGTAAATTTTAAGATTTTATCGGTCAGAGGAATAAGTTTTCCCATAAGCCTGAGCCTTACCGGATTTGACTGGAAAATTTCCAGGTTATTGTCGTTTTTAAATTTCAGCATCAAACACTGGTCATACTCTTTGCTGGCCCCTGTAAAATCAATACGTTTTCCCCATTCCACTTTATCAACGGTTTTGGTATTCGACTTTATATCTTTAATCAGAGTATTGAGCTCTTTCATTTGAGCAGGTGTTACTCCTTTCTTGAATTTCACCAAAATAATTTCTCTGATAGCTGCCTTTTTCCCAAACGGATTCATGGCCTGTGTCTCCGCAATGCCCATAAGCAGAGCAAAAGCTATTAATAAAACCTTCTTCATAATTTTCTTTTTTATGCGGCTGTAAACTTAGTAAAAAATGACATTGGCAAAAAAAAGAATATCAGAAATTATTACCTGCAGACAGGATGCTCTCGCGGCATAGAAAAATTAGTCTGAAAAATTTTTCAAAAACACAACACTGTATTTTTTATATTTCCGGATTATACTAAACTTTGTACATTTGGCCAAATTTTAAATTTGAATTTCATGAAACGATTGTTTTCGGTAACTGTTATTTTACTGTTTTTCCTTTTCCCCGGTTTTGTACAGGCTCAACAGGGATGGGAGCCCATGAATCCCAATACTACTACTAAAAAGTTCTCCACGCTGTTGTTTCTCATCGATAATTACTACATGGACACGGTGAATATGCCGCAACTCACCGAAAAAGCAATTGTTGCCACGTTGAAAGACCTTGATCCGCATTCTGTTTATATTTCCAAAAAGGACGTGGAGCGGGCCAATGAGCCGCTGGTAGGAAGTTTCGAGGGGGTTGGCATTACATTTCAACTTTTTAAAGATACTATTCTTGTTATAGCTCCCGTGCCCGGAGGCCCATCGGACAAAGCCGGGATTATGGCAGGTGATAAAATTATCAAGGTTGATGGCGAAAATGCTTTCGGACCTAAAATTACCAATAACTGGGTAATGAAACACCTTCGGGGTAAAAAAGGAACCAAAGTATTGGTAAGTATCTACAGGAAAGGAGTAAAAGGACTACTCGATTTTACCATTGTCCGCGATATTATTCCGCTAAAGAGTCTGGATGCCGCCTTTATGCTGAACAAAACAACAGGTTATATAAAGCTTAACCGTTTTGCCCGGCAATCGGTAGAAGAATTTAACCAGGCTATTGACAGCCTGAAGCGACATGGATTGAAGAATCTTATTTTTGACCTCCGGGGTAATTCAGGTGGTTATCTGAGTACTGCACAAGGAATTGCAGATGAATTTCTAGGACCAAAAAAGCTGATTGTTTATACCGAAGGCGCACACAGTCCCCGACAAAATTTTTATTCTTCGCGTACTGGCAATTTTGAAAACGGGAAATTGATTGTATTGATCAACGATGGTTCGGCCTCTGCCAGCGAGATTGTCTCCGGAGCTCTGCAGGATTGGGACAGGGCAGTCCTCGTTGGCCGGCGCTCGTTTGGAAAAGGACTGGTACAACGTCCGTTCCGGTTGCCCGATGGCTCCGTGGTGAGATTAACAATAGCACGTTACCACACACCCTCAGGACGCTGGATACAAAAACCCTATAACCATGGTGTAGACGCGTATTACCGCGACCTGGAAGAACGCATGAAACATGGAGAGCTGATTCATCCTGACAGCATTCATTTTCCTGATTCGCTAAAGTTTCATACGGCTTCCGGCCGGACAGTTTATGGCGGTGGTGGTATCATGCCGGATATTTTTGTCCCCTGGGATTCGGCTCGTTACGACATGTTCTATTCCGAACTCATTCGCAAAGGAGCGTTTAACACTTTTGTAAATGATTACCTCAACAATAACCGGAAAAAGCTCCACAAAAAATATCCACTCATCCAAAATTATATCGCTAAATTTAATTTTTCTCCTTCTCTTTTTGATATCTTTTTGGCTGATGCCAGAAAGGCCGGAGTGAGAATAGACACGGTTGCTTTACAGCGAAATAAGAATTTTTTAAAACTACAAATAAAGGCGCTTATTGCCCGCGATCTGTTTAATCAGGATGCCTATTTCGCGGTAATGGCGCCCATGGATCACGGGATTCAAAAAGCACTTGATGTGATGCAAAATGATGCTGTTTTCAAAAAGCTGAAAATACAGGAATAGCTGGTCAAAGAAATATATGCAGGTTAAACCTGCGGTCGGAAAGCCGAAAAAGAAAAGCTAAATTTTATAATTTTGTCGCCTTACTGTTTGGAACTCCATTGGAATGTTCTGGTGGTTTCCTTGTGTGAAACATTCGTATGAAAAAAATACTTTTTATTTTTCTGGTATGCCTTTATCCGCTTTTTACGGTTGCCCAGATACAAATCGAGGGAAAACCCGCAGCCTGGCGTTATGGTCTGAAAAGTACACCTCCTGTTATCCACCTGATAAGAGCTGTTTCACAAAAACAGTTTATCACGAAAAAGACAAATATGCCACAGCCGCTGGCTGCCGGTTACACCATTTCTCTGGACAGTAATACAATGTCAAAAGGTATTTGGCAGCAGCTCCCAAACGGTAATTTTGTCTGGCGATTGGAAATCCAGGTGAAAGAAGCCACAGCGCTTAATTTTTATTTTGCAAATGTAAATCTCGGAAAAAAAGATCGGTTGTTTATTTATAATTCCCGTAATGGACAATTATTGGGCGCTTTCAGTAAACAAAACAACAGCAAGGAAATGGGGACGGCTTACCTGCCGGGAAACAACCTGATTCTTGAACTGGACACGCCAAAAAAATATCGCATCATGCCCTTTAAACTTGCCAGCGTTGGAAATATTACAAACCATCCGGAATTTAGCCTGAAAGATTTTGGAGATGCAGGTTATTGTGAAGTACCTGTAAATTGTCCTGAAGGAAAAAATTACCAAAATCAGAAAAAAGGAATAGCCAGGATATTGTTAAAAGAAGGCATCGACCTCTATTGGTGTACGGGTTCTCTTATCAATGACACAAAAAACGATGGTAAATCATATTTTTTAACAGCAAACCATTGTGGTGATGGCGCTTCAGCAAAAGATTATGCACAGTGGATCTTTTATTTTAATTATGAATCTCCCAACTGTAGCCGTCCCACAAAACAGCCTCCAATACAGTCCCTTTCAGGTGCCAGGCTCCTTGCTTCAGCCAGTCTTAACGGCGGCTCGGATTTTAAGTTATTGTTACTGGACAACAAGGTACCCTTCTCTTATAAACCTTATTACAACGGGTGGGATCGCAGTGGAAACATTAGCGACAGCGGCGTGGTTATTCATCATCCCGAAGGCGATATAAAAATGATCTCCACTTATAAAACGCCCATCCGGCCCATGGACTACTTTGGTTCAGTGGCTAATCCCAATGCTGATTTCTGGCAGGTAAAATGGGCCGCCACCATATCGGGACACGGGGTAACCGAAGGTGGTTCATCGGGTTCTCCGCTTTTTAGCAACAATGGACTGATTATTGGAACACTTACAGGTGGCGATGCTTCCTGCTTAGCCCTGAATTCACCCGATTATTTCGGTCGTTTCAGCAAACACTGGGATTCTAACGGAACCGATTCCACAAGGCAATTGAAATACTGGCTAGATAAAGCACACACCGGACTTGTAAAAATGCCCGGATTTGATCCGCTTTCCACGATGGCCTACGCTGATTTTTCGCCCGATGTAGATAAAACTCCCATTGGCGGAACTATTCACTTTACCAACTTGACCACGGGGCCCGCAACAAGTTATCACTGGGTTTTTGAAGGCGGAAAGCCTGCCACATCAGAAGCAAAAACACCTTCTGCTGTACACTACTCTAAAACGGGAAAGTTTCAGGTAAAATTGTTTGTGACATCGGCTGGCGGCAAGAGCACAAAAATTGATTCGGTTTCGGTTCTTCCTGTGATTTACCCCAACCCCACAAAAGATGGACGTATCCATATCCTGTTGGGGAGTTACCATCAGGAAGATATTTCACTTTCCGTTTTTGATGTCATGGGGCGTCGGTTGCATATTTTTCAACCACAATTTGGAAATAACAATGTGGTTTTGCAACTACCTCATAACCAAAACGGATTATACATTATTCGCCTGACCAACAATGGCATAACACATACATACAAAGTTATTAATTATCATAAATAATACTTATGCATCAAAAATATAAACATCTTTTCTTCGATCTGGATCGTACATTATGGGATTTTGAAAAAAGCGCTATTGAAGCTTTTCAGGATATTTTTGAGAAATATAACCTGGCTCAAAAAGGAATTGATGATTTTATAGCATTCCACAAAAAATATACTGATCATAACCACAGATTGTGGGATTTGTACCGCGAAGAGATGCTGGAAAAAGATGTATTACGATGGAAACGTTTTTACCTTACTCTGCTCGACTACGGAATTGATAATCGGGAACTGGCTGATGCCATGGGAACAGCTTACCTGGAAATCAGTCCCCGGAAAGTAAATCTTTTTCCACATGTCATGGAAACGCTTGAATATCTCGCACCAAAATACCATTTACACCTTATTACCAATGGCTTTCAGGAAGTTCAGGAGATAAAAATAAAAACTTCGGGAATGGATCAGTATTTTGAAAAGCTGATTACCTCGGAGGAGGCCGGCGTGAAAAAACCCGACCCCCGGATTTTTTATTATGCTTTGGATAAAACAGGTGCTTTGGCAGATGAAAGTCTTATGATTGGGGATGACTATCCTGTGGATATTGAAGGCGCCCGGAAAGTGGGAATAGACCAGGCTTTTTTTGACCCGGATGCTGTTTCAAAAGAAAACAACTGTACGTATAAAATCAGCAGTTTGCTGGAGTTATGTGAAATTTTATAACATAAATCCTTGTGAAATCTGTTTTGATTTGCTATTTTCGCAATAGTTTTCTTGTTAACCGGAAAATCCAGGTCATTCGTTGGAGTATTCTGCCGGTTTTTTTGTTAAAACTGATATTCATGTTTCGGTAATTTTAAAAGTGGTTCACTATGAAAAATATATATTCTTCATTAAAAATATTAGCGGTCTTTGTTTTAGCCTTTTTGTTGTTACCCAGGGTCTCAAATGCACAAAACGGATATATCCTGTATGGTTTTCGCGATGTTCAACAAAGCAGCTTGCTTAACCCGGCCTTTACCTCAGGCGCCACAACAGTAGTTGGAATTCCCCTGCTATCAAATTTTTCAACCGGCTTGTATTCGACTTCCGGCGGGCTGAATAATTTCTTTTCCAAAAAAGCAGGTTCGGATTCACTTTATCTCGACTTAAGTAAAGTAATAAACAATGGTAAACCGGAAGACCGAATTACCAACTTCACAGACATGGACATCCTTTTTACAGGGTTTAAGGTGGGGAGTACTTTTATTACACTGGGTGTGCGACAACACATTTTTGTACAGACAATACTTGACCGTGATCTTTTGAAACTTCTCTGGTATGGAAATTCCCCGTACGAAAATCAAACCCTGGACCTAAGCCACACGGCGGTATCCGAAAACCATATGATTGATTATCACTTGGGAATTTCGGTCCCAATCAAAAATAAGGTAAGAGTAGGCATACGGCTTCATTTGTTACAGGGACTTTCTGATATTAGCACCACTAACAATGGATTATCTTTAAAAACAGTACTAAACAATCAGGGGGAATTTGAAATTCATGCCCGTACAAATTTCCTGGTAAACACCTCCGGTTTACCCGATTCGAGTAGTTTTAACGTTGGTAAATATCTAACAAATTTTAATAATCTTGGATACGCCATAGACCTGGGAATAGATTTTCAGGCAACCAAACAACTGTGGATTAATGCCAGCGTCCTTGATTGGGGTAAAGTTTATTACCGCTCTAATACAAAGTCGTATTATCCTGTAAATGACAGCGTTTCTTTTGACGGCGTTTCTGTTGATTTTATCAACAATAAAGATCCTTTTAAAACCATTGGTGATACACTACAAAAGTTATTTGACATCAAAAATGCCCCCCGAAATTATCACATTGTCCTTCCAACCCGGTTTATTGTTGGCGTTGATTATTATTCCAAAGACATGCGCAATGATTTTTCTATGTTATTTTCAGGACGTTTTTTTAACAACTACTTCAAACCGGCTGTTTCCGTAGCTTACACACGATTTGTCTCAGGGCATTTCTCGGTAAAGGCCAATTACACGTGGATTAAAGATGCGCCTATGAATTTCGGATTGGCCATGGCAGTAAATTTCTCACCTTTTCAGTTGTACGTTTATTCGGACAACGTTTCAGGGCTTTTCCGCTGGGACCAGCAGAAATATGTGCAGATCGGATTCGGCTTCAACATTCGGCTTGTACCACGAAAAACGCCTCTTCATCCCGAAAGTATTCATAATCTGCGGCCGGATATTCGCATCAAACCAGTAAAGGAAAACGAAGAATCAGATAATTTTGATTAAAGAATAATCCGATGGACTCCCAAATCATAATCACGGTCGATAACCTCGGTAATTTTTCTATAATCTTCGGGGTAATTTACAAAATCCAGTTTGTTGGTGTCTAATATCAGGATACGTAAATCTTTTTGCTGCTTAATAAACTCCAGATAACCATCCTGAATTTTGTTCAGATAATCATCCTGAATGTTCTGCTCATAAGGCCGGCCACGCATTTTAATATTCGACTGCAAACGGTCTGTATTTACATACAGATAAACCAAAAGTTCCGGTTTGGGAAGTTGCTGATAAATGATGTTGAAAAAAGTTGCGTAGAGTTTAAACTCATCGGGAGGAAGGTTTTTACGGGCAAAAATAAGTGATTTTACAATAAAATAATCACTGATAGTGAAGGTCTTAAACAAATCCATGGAAAGCAGCTGGTCTTTCAACTGCTGGTAACGGGATGCCATAAATGACATCTCTAACGGGAAGGCATATTTTTCAGGTTCTTTGTAAAATTTTGGCAAGAAAGAATTCTCTTCAAACTGTTCCAAAATAAGATGTGCATTGTAATCTTCCGAAATCCTTGTGGCAAGAGATGTTTTTCCCGCGCCAATATTTCCCTCTATGGCAATGAAATTATAACGCATGAACTGACTCTCCTTTATATTTCCATACTTTGCACGCATCAGTACAATCTTCCAGTAACTGACGACAGGTTTTTTGAAAAACCGGATGTTTTTTTTCCGGAACCATTTCTACTATCGGCATAAGGGCAAAGCGCCTGTTGGTTATTTGTGCATGTGGAACAATGAGCTCCGGATGCCGGATGGTTAAATTATCAAAAAAGAGAATATCTATGTCCAGAGTACGGGAAACATATTTATTTCCAGCCGATTTTTCTGACCGTCCCAGCTGACGTTCAATTTCCTGTGTCTTTTTTAGAATATCCAAAGGTTCCCAGCTGGTTTCCAGACACACTACCTGATTCAAAAAAGTCACCGGAGCTTCAAATCCCCAGGGCTCTGATTCGTACAAAGAAGAAACCGACTTTACGACACCTAAACTACTGTCAATAATATTAATAGCATCTTTAAGATAGCCTGTTCTGGGATGTATATTGCTACCCAGCAAAAGAAAAACCGTGTGCTTTTTTGCCATGGCACAAAAGTAGCAAAATGCCTTTTAGCAATACCATAAGTCAAAATAAAATGCCCGGAATTTTTCATGAGTTTTCAACCGACACCGAAACAATAATGATAATACAGAGAACAATAGAATAAAATATTCGTAACTTCTGCAAAACAGCAAAGAACAAACACGATTTATGTTATATTGTTTTTCATCGGGGCGTTTTATTATTTTTGCCTCAGAAAGAGAGCTTTCATGTTACTGAAATTATCCATAAAAAACTATACGCTGATTCATGCAGCCAATATTGATTTCCATCCCGGGTTTACTGTTATTACAGGTGAAACGGGAGCGGGAAAATCTATTATGCTTGGCGCTTTATCTCTGATTCTGGGAAAACGTGCCGATCCATCGGTGCTTATGGATAAAGAAAAGAAATGTGTTGTCGAAGGTACTTTTGACATTCGTAATCTGAATCTAAATCAATTTTTTGAAGAAAACGACCTGGATTATGATGCCGTAACACTCTTGAGACGCGAGATAAATCCGGCAGGAAAATCGCGGGCATTTATTAACGATACGCCCGTGAACCTGAATACGCTAAAAGCATTGGGAAACAGACTGATAGACATTCATTCGCAGCACCAAACACTTTTGCTTAATGAAAGTAGCTTTCAGCAGGAAATTTTTGACGCGTATGTGAACCAGCCAAAATTACAACAAGCCTATGCCCTGCTGTATAACCGGTATCGCGAAAGCCTGAAAAAACTGACCCGGTTACAGCAACAAAATGAACAGTCCAAACGCGATGAAGATTATTTCCGGTTTCAATTAAACGAACTGGAATCGGCTTCACTAAACGTTGATGAACTGGAAGAACTGGAAGAAAAACACAAACTTTTGTCGCATGCTGTTGAGATACGGACAGCTACAGATATGGCCGTGAGTCTGCTTAAAGAAGAAGACACTGCCGCTTTGGAGCAACTGGGCAGATTAAAAGAAATCTTTACCCGACTCTCCGGCTATCATTCATCCATCGCGGAGTTTGCCAAAAGATTACAGTCATCTTACATTGAACTGGCTGATTTGGCAACCGAAATTGAAAACTTTACTTCACTGAACGATTTTAACCCGGAAGAGTTGCAGAAGGTAGAAGAACGGTTAGATGCATTGTATGGTTTACAACAAAAGCATCATGTGAATAGCATAGATGAACTTATTCTTCTGCGTGAAGAATACCGGCAGAAGCTGGAGGCTATTTCCAATTTGGATGAAGCACTGACAACAGAAAAACAATCTCTGACAGAAATTTCACAGAAACTGGAAAAAGCGGCGATGAAACTGCGGGCTGTGCGAAAACAAAAGATTCCGGTTTTTGAAAAAGAGGTGGAGACACTGTTACAACAAATGGGAATGAAAGAAGCAAAATTTGAAGTGCAGACAGAAGAATTAGAGACATTTACATTGCACGGGAAAGAGATACTTACCTTTTATTTTAATGCTAACAAAGGCAGCATGCCCGCACCCATTGTCAAAACAGCTTCTGGAGGTGAACTCTCCCGGCTGATGCTGGCACTTAAATCGCTGATACATCAGGCCGGTGTACTGCCCACAATTATTTTCGATGAAATTGATGCCGGCGTTTCCGGCGATATTGCAGGAAAACTGGGAAATATTCTGAAAAAAATGGCTACACAAATTCAGGTGATGAGCATTACGCATTTGCCTCAAATTGCATCTCGCGCCGATGTTCATCTTAAAGTTTTTAAACACGTCGAAAAGGACAGGACAATTTCCAAAATAACTTCACTTTCACCTAAAGAACGCCTTGAAGAAATTGCCGGAATGCTCAGCGATGAAGCCGTAACCGAAGCTTCGAGAGCTGCTGCTTTTGAACTGCTGAATAAAATTTAATCCTAATCTGATTATCTCAAACTTGTTTTTATTTTCTTTTATCTTTGCCGCCTATACTCATTCTAAATAATTTGGAAATGGCATACAATTTATTAAAAGGAAAAAAGGGAATTATTTTTGGCGCGCTCGACAGCAATTCTATTGCCTGGAAAGTTGCGGAGAAAGCTTATGAAGAAGGCGCAGAGTTCACGCTGAGCAACACGGCAACGGCACTACGTTTTGGTCAGCTCAATGAACTTGCAGAAAAGTGCCATGCGGAAATCATTCCGGCAGATGCCACAAGCGTGGACGATTTAATGAACGTCTTTGAAAAATCCATGAAAATTCTTGGCGGGAAAGTCGATTTTGTATTACACTCCATCGGCATGTCGCTGAACGTAAGAAAAAAACGTGTTTATAACGATTTGAATTATAACTTTTTAAATAAAACGCTGGATATTTCATCCATATCGTTTCATAAAATGCTTCAGGTGGCTTTTAAACTGGATGCCATTAACGAGTGGGGATCGGTAATGGCGCTGTCGTACATTGCTGCCCAGCGCGTTTTATACGGATACAACGATATGGCCGATGCCAAAGCGTTGCTGGAATCCATCGCCCGAAGTTTTGGATATATTTACGGCAGAGAACGTAAAATCAGGGTGAACACCATCTCCCAGTCGCCTACCAAAACCACTGCCGGTTCAGGGGTTAAAGGTTTCGATGGTCTCATGGATTTTACACACCGCATGTCGCCGTTAGGCAATGCCGATGCCGAAGAGTGTGCCAACTACTGTATCGTGATGTTCAGTGACCTGACACGAAAAGTTACCATGCAGAATTTGTATCACGATGGTGGCTTTTCCAGCATGGGGATGAGCCTGAAAGCCATGGCCATGTATAACAAAAGCCTTGGAATTGATTTGGGAATCGATGTAAATGAAGAACTGGATTAGCGCATAAGAAAACTATTTTAAACCATCATAAACCCCCGTTCCAAATAGCGCAAAATCGTATTTCACCGGATCTGACGGATCAAATCCTCTCAGTTTGCCGGTGAGTTCTTCCACAGCTTTCCAGTCGTTTTGTTTCCGTTGAAGGAGTCCGAGGCTTCTGGCTGTATTCCCCGAATGTACATCCAACGGAATCATTAGTGCGGAGGGCGGGATGCCTTCCCAAAGTCCAAAATCTACTCCTTTGTCATCGCGGCGCACCATCCAGCGCAAAAACATGTTGATACGCTTGGCTGCCGAACCTTTTTCAGGTGCTGCAAGATGTTTTTCCGAACGGGTGAGATGACTGGATTTCAACAATGCCGTGCGTAAACCGGTAATGGTTTCCTTTATTGATTCCGTTTGCATGAAACAGGTTTCACAAACAAACTCCAATCCACCTTGTTCAAGATAAATTCTCCGTAAAGCCTCCACGAGAAACAACAAATCGGAGCTGTTAAAGGTTCGGTAAACAAAATCAGTCAGTCGTTTTAAATCAGCATCATTGTGGTGAATAATAAATTCATAGGGCGCATTATCCATGAGCTGCATAAGCCTCGAAGCCGATTTCAGGATAGCCGGTCTTCGCCCCCAGGAAATCAATGCCGTGAGGAAACCCGCAATCTCAATATCCTCTTTCGCGGTAAACCGATGGGGAATGCTGATGGGGTCTTCTGCAATGAAAGCCGGCCTGTTGTAAGCA
>WFNG01000199.1 GCA_015488735.1 Bacteroidales bacterium
CTCCTGTGGATCCCCATGTGGTACTGCTTTTTGGAAATCCGGCACAGATACTGGGTGTTGAAGGTCCCTATTTGATGAAAAAAGGAGGACGGCTTCAACTGGATATGTTGGGGACTTGTGGCTTATGTGCCGAAATGACTGTTTCTCCTTTTGTAAAAAGAAAAATGAATCTTTCCACGCTGTGTGGAGGGGCCAGGCATCATGCTTTTAAAGATCCCAATGAAATGGGGGCAGGAATTCCCGGAGAAGAATTTCCGGATTTAGTTCAAAACCTTTTAGACAGACAAAATATTCCTAAAAGACAAGATCTGCCGGAATATCTTCAGGAATAATTTTTAATAAGTAATCAACGATTTGGCGTACAATTAATGCAAGACTGGACAGATTTAAAATTAATATTGTTTTAGTAAAATTAAAAGATAGAATTATGGAAAAAGAAAAATGGGTATTTCAAATGTTCGATCCGGAACATTTCCCACATCTGTTCAATATGCTTCATGCCAATCTGGATAGGGTGGATCTTAAAGTCGTGGTAATTGCCGGTGCCGTTTTACCGGTTTTTACACACGGGCACTTAAGAGAAACAATTGAAGAATTAATATCACAAGGTGTTAATTTCGAAATTTGTAACAACAGCATGCATATTCTGGGTCTTGATGGTCAGGAACCACCTAAAGGTGCAACAGTGGCAACAAATGGCGGACTTCAAGCCATTCATGCGGCACGTAAAGTCGGTTATGAATATTATGTAGTTGCTTAAATTTCATTGTGTTCATAAGAAATTTGTTATGTTTTCTGATCAGTATGCCAAAGCGGTTGAATTTTCAGTACCGGCATGTCGATCTTGCCCTTAGTGCGGTATTTGTTGTCGGCATCCTGCAATTGCCCGGGTATTTTGGTGAACGAAAGAATTTTGCACTTTTCAGATTGCGTTCAAGTTCCTGATGCTGTGGCCTTTTATACATCATTATACATTTTACTCAATTGACCGAGTAAAACACTCAATATATTGAGTAAAATGTAAAAAAATTAAAATAATTTGTTTTTAAGCTTTAGATAATTTCAATTTTTTCATTCGGGTTACCGAATTTGATATTCTTTGATTTTCCGGTATAAGGTTCTTTCGGAGATGCCCAGTTCCCGGGCGGCATCTTTGCGTTTGCCGTTGTGTTTTTCGAGCGCTTTGCGAATCATTTCTTTTTCCTTGTCCTGCAACGACAGCGACTCTTCAATGATTTCGGAAGGATGGAATTTTTCTTCTTTCGGTGTCGTTTCCTCTTCGCTGTGAACTATTTTCATTTCCTCATCGGTTTTATGTATCAGACTCAGGCTTTCATCAGAAACATGTTTTACCAACAGCGCTTTGGTTTTTTCGCGTGTTATATCATCCGGGTTTTTATCCAGGATATCAATAACAATTTTCTTCAACTCGGTAATGTCCTTTTTCATGTCGAAAAGTACCTTGTACAGCAAATCTCTTTCAGAAAAATGTTCCTCATCGTTTTGCTGATAAAGAACGGGAAGACTTGGTCGTGTAGTGTCGGGAAGATACTGGCGTAATATATCGGCATTGATGAGCTTATCTTTTTCGATGATGGAAATTTGCTCGGTAATATTTTTTAGCTGCCGGACATTCCCCGGCCAGTAATAATTTTGCAGGAGATGAATAGCATCTTCGGTGAGCCGCAATGGGGGCATGCGGTATTTCTCTGCAAAATCTGCGGAAAATTTCCGAAACAACAAATGGATATCATCTTTTCGCTCTCGCAATGGCGGGATATAAATAGGTACCGTATTCAGGCGGTAATATAAATCCTGGCGGAATTTTCCTTTTTCAATGGCTTCGGGAATATCCACGTTGGTGGCTACCACCACGCGTACATCGGTTTTGATGACTTTGGAAGAACCGACTTTCATGAACTCACCCACTTCAAGTACCCGTAAAAGACGTACTTGTGTGGACAACGGTAGCTCTGCTACTTCATCCAGAAAAATTGTACCACCATTGGCTACTTCAAAATAACCCTTTCGTGCTTCGTGTGCGCCTGTGAACGAGCCTTTTTCGTGTCCGAAAAGCTCTGAATCAATAGTGCCTTCCGGGATGGCGCCACAGTTTACGGCAATATAGTTTCCATGTTTGCGCGGGCTGAGATAATGGATAATCTGCGGAAAAACCTCCTTACCTGTTCCGGATTCCCCGGTTATCAGAACCGTTAAATCTGTTGAAGCCACCTGCATGGCTATGTCGATGGCTCTGTACAGCAGGGGAGAGTTTCCAATCATGCCGAACCGCTGTTTTACACCTTGAATATCCATAACTTTGTTTTTAGTGAAAAATTAGAAACTATCTGAGGGTGGCACCCAGCTCTTTTTCAAAAGCCTGTTGCAGCCTGCGCATGGTTTTGTCAATTACCTTGTCAGTGAGCGTTTTGTTGCTGTCTTGCAAAATGAAGGACAAAGCGTAAGATTTCTTTCCTTCCGGTACTTTATCACCCTCATAAATATCAAAAATACCCACCGATTTCAGCAGCTTTTTTTCTGTGTGGAAAGCCAGTTTTTTCAAATTATCAAAATGGATGTTTTTGTCAACTACCAATGCCAGGTCGCGCCGTACAGAAGGAAACTTCGACACGGGAACATATTGAACATCATGGCGTGGAACCAGTTGAATCATTAAATCCCAATTGATATCTGCTACAAAAACCTCATTTTTTACTCCGGTCATTTTCATTAAATCTTTATGAATGGAGCCGATTTGTGCCAGTATCTTTTCACCGGATGTCATTTGCAAAGCATAGTTGAAATTTCCGTTTGTGGTTTCCGTTGTTTCCAGTCTGGTTTCATCGATACCCATTTTTCTCACCATGCTATTTACCAGGCCTTTTACATAATAAAAATCGACCTGTGTATTTTGGGAATTCCAGTTCTCGGCCTTCACGCGTCCGGTGGCAAAAAGTGTCAGGTGTTTTTCTTCATAATAGTTTTTGACGCCTCTTTTTTTATCGTAATTTTCTTTTTTGAAATAGGCTTTCCCAAATTCAAAAATTTTCAAATCATTAATTTTTCGGTTCTGGTTGTATGCAATTACTTCCAGTCCGCCAAAAAGCAATGTTTGACGTAGAACATTCAGATCTTTACTCAGGGGATTAAGCAATACGACATTATTTTTTTCTGCAAAATCTTTGTTTTGTGCAATATATTCGGATTTCGTAAGTGAGTTATTCATGATTTCTGAGAATCCCTGGCTAACGAGGTAATCAGAAATCTCATTTTGTAATTTTTCCACATCCGGCTTTTGACGCAGGCTCACGGAGGAATGAATTTTATTTTCAAATTTCACGTTGTTGTAACCATAAACCCGCAAAATTTCCTCAATCACATCCACTTCACGCAGCACATCCACTTTAAAAGTCGGGATAAGCAGTTTAAGGCCCTCGGTGGTTTCTTCCACGATTTCCATTTCCAGGTCCTGCACAATTTCTTTGATAATTTCACGGTCGATCACATTACCGATCAGGCGGTCAACGTTGGCATACGAAATATCAATAGTCCATTTCCTGAAAGGTTTGGGATAAACATCTTTTATTTCTGAAGAGATGGTTCCGCCGGCCAGCTCTTTTACCAGTAATGCGGCGCGTTTTAAGGCATAAATAGTAATGTTGGGATCGGCCCCCCGCTCAAAACGGAAACTGGCATCGGTTTGCAGGACATGGCGTTTTGATGTTTTCCGCACATGGCGCGGGTCGAAATAAGCACTTTCCAGGAAAACAGCTGTGGTTTTTTCCGTAACACCTGAGTCAGCACCGCCAAACACACCGGCAATACACATCCCTTCTTCAACGTTGCAAATCATCAGGTCGTCCACATGTAATTTGCGCTCCATATCATCGAGGGTAACGAAAGGCGTTTGGTCAGGCATTTTCTGTACCACCACTTTGTTGCCTTTTATTTTGGCTGCATCAAAGGCATGTAGCGGATGCCCGGTTTCGTGTAACACGAAGTTGGTAATATCCACCACGTTGTTGATGGGGCGGATGCCGATGCTTCTCAGTTTCACTTTCAACCATTCCGGTGATTCTTTAACCTGAATATCTTTTACGGTAATTCCGGAATAGCGCGGGCAGGCATCGGTATCTTTAACTTCCACTTCAATATCAAGATTGTGATTTTCCACTTTGAAAGCAGAAACATCAGGCAGGTTCAGATGGTATTTCCGGGTATTGAAATAGCGGTTGAGGCCGGCCACGAGGTCACGGGCAGAGCCAATGTGCGAAGCAGCATCTCCACGGTTGGGAGTCAATCCTATTTCGTAAACCCAATCTTTTTTAATGTCAAAATATTCAGAGGCGGGGGTACCGGCTTCTGCTTCGGGAGGCAGAACCATGATACCATCGTGTGAAGAACCTAATCCCAGTTCATCTTCGGCGCAAATCATACCTTCGGAAACTTCACCGCGGATTTTGGCTTTTTTGATTTTAAAGGATGCATCGCCATCATACAAAGTGGTGCCAACAGTGGCTACCAACACTTTCTGCCCTTTGGCCACATTGGGTGCCCCGCAAACAATGGGTAGGATTTTACCACCTGTATCCACAGTTGTAACGCTCAGCTTGTCTGCATTGGCGTGTTTTTCACAGGTAAGCACTTCACCAATAACAACCCCTTTGAGGCCACCTTTTATAGATTGGAATTCTTCAAAACCTTCCACTTCTAATCCGATATCGGTTAAAATTGCAGACAACTCCAACGGATCAACATCCAAATCAATATAATCTTTCAGCCAGCTATAAGATAATTTCATTTAAGCGTTCTTTATTTTTTGATTGAAACCGGTAATTCTGAATTATAATTTGTGCTATTCAAAATTTAATGAATAATGCCCCGGCTCTCTCATTTTTATTAATTTTAACTATTTAATAATCAGCGTATTTTGTGTGTTTCTTAAAATACGCGAAAACAGACGACAAAGGTAAGAAAAAAATCGGGTACTGCCATTTCGTCAGGGAAAAGAATATGAGCAAACGCATCATGCCTTGCTTATAAATTCATTTACAGGTTAATAAAACAGATGGCCATTTAAATGATACGTTACCCCGGACACTGATACTATAAAAGGATAAATATTTCCGGTACTTTCCTGTTTTGTTAAACATTCTTAACTTTTTTATTCCGTTAAAATAATAAGGGACCGTTAAATTTTTAATTTTGCTGTGCAATCCACTAACTTTCTCATGATAATGAAGAAATATATTTTTGGCATACTGGCGTTTGTTGCCTTACTAACTTATCTGGTTTCCTCTTGTAAAAGGGATGAGATGAAACCTTTTTCCGTTGCTTTTTACAACGTGGAAAATCTTTTCGATACTATTGATAATCCAAATACGAGAGACAACGATCATCTTCCCACCAGCAAAATACCATGGAATACTAAACGGTACGAACATAAGTTAAGTAACCTGGCCAAGGTTATGTCAGCCATAAACGGGCATGGTTTCCCATCGGTGTTCGGCCTTTCTGAGGTGGAAAACAGGCAGGTGGTGGAGGATTTGATACACACCGGAAAGCTGAAAGAAGCCGGTTATAAAATTCTTCACAAAGATAGTCCTGATGAGCGAGGTATTGACGTGGCCATGCTGTATCAGCCAAACATTTACAAGCCCATAAAAACCCGTTTCATCCGGCTGCAATTTCCTTCGGAACCTGAGAATCCCACCCGCGATATCCTTTACTCGAAAGGGTTGCTTTACGGAAAAGATACCATCCATATTTTTATTAACCATTGGGTTTCGCGTTATGGCGGACAGGAGAAAACGGATGCTTTACGGCGTTACACGGGACATTTTTTACGGTTAATGGCCGATTCTATTTTTAATGAGGAACCCAACGCCAATATTCTGATCATGGGTGATTTGAATGATAACCCGACGGATAAAAGTCTGGTGGTTTCGTTGGGTGCGCGCGAACCTCATCAGCCTCTTGCATCAAAACAATTGTATAATCTTGCGCTCAAGCCTTTTAAAGCCGGCCAGGGATCTCTCTATTATAAAGGCTGGGATTTATTTGATCAGGTGATTGTTTCTTCGGCAATGGTTGGCGGCTACAACGGGATTAAAACGAACTCATATAGTGAAGAAATTTTCAGGAAAAGCTGGATGCTTTTTCACCCTAAAAAAGGACAGGCTGTTCCAAACCGTACCGCCGGAAGGCATTACTACGGGGGCTTCAGCGATCATCTGCCGGTTATTGTCCACATGAAAGTGGACTTGAGCGGAGAAATATATTCTATTATTTAGAAGTTGTACTTTTATAATCTGTTCGTTGGGCTTGTCCTTTTGAACCTCATTTTTGTTGCAGAAGTTTTAATTTACCCCTCATATTTCAAAATGTCCTGCAATGCGCGGTATTGTGATGTTTTTACCGGACGATGGTCTCTTTTCTGTTTGGCCCTACCGAAACAAGTTTTATGGGGATACCGGTTTCTGTTTCGATAAAGTAGATATAATTTTTCAATGGGTCGGGAAGTTCATCGAATACGGTTATTTCTTCCAGTTTATCATTCCATCCTTCAAAAGTTTTATATACTACATCAATATCAGTTCTATCCGGATTAAAAGGGACTCTTTCTGTTAACTTTCCGTTGATTTTGTATCCGGTGGCAACTTTTACCTCCGGAAAGCCGGAAAGCACATCTGCTTTCATCATTTTCAGCTCGGTAACACCGTTGAGCATGATGGCATATTTCAGCGCCGGCAGGTCGAGCCATCCACAACGTCGTGGCCGACCTGTGGTGGCACCAAATTCATGGCCTTTCTTACGAAGTTCTTCTCCTGTGTTGTCGAATAATTCTGTGGGAAAAGGGCCGCTGCCCACGCGGGTGCAATAGGCTTTGAAAATTCCAAAAACCTTTCCCACTTTTGCCGGAGGTATCCCCAGGCCGCTACAAACACCTGCACTGGTTGTGCTGGAGGAGGTGACAAAGGGATAAGCCCCAAAATCTATGTCCAGCATGGTTCCCTGAGCGCCTTCGGCAAGAATTCTTTTGCCTTTTTTGAGTGCCTTGTTTAAAAAATATTCGCTGTCTGTTTTTTCAAACTGCTGTAATATTTTCAACTTTTCAAGCCATGTTTTCTCGTACGCTTCGAATGGTATTCCTTCAATGGTAATATTTTCTAAATCAGCATTGTACAATAAGGCTATTTTTATGTGCTGCTGCCGGATTTTCTGGTAGCGATGGTTAAAATCAGACAGGATGATATCGCCTATGCGCAATCCTTTTCTTGCTGTTTTATCTGTATAAGCCGGACCTATCCCTTTCAGTGTGGAACCTATTTTTTCTTTGCCTTTGGCTTTTTCGTAAACGGCATCCAGCAGTCGGTGAGTGGGTAAAATCAAATGTGCTTTTCGCGAAATAAGGACGTTTTTGCTTACATCAACACCGGAGGAGGCGAGAGCGTCAAGTTCTTTACTGAAAACAAATGGATCTATCAAAACGCCATTTCCAATAACGTTGATGGTATCTTTGTTAAAAATCCCGGAAGGTATGGTGTGTAAAACAAATTTTTTATCACCAACTTCTATGGTATGTCCGGCATTGGGGCCGCCCTGGAAGCGGGCAACGATGTCGTAAGCGGGGGCAAGTACATCCACAATTTTCCCTTTTCCTTCATCGCCCCATTGCAGGCCGAGAAGTACGTCGGTTTTTGATTCCATTTTTTATAATTAATACACGCTTTGTGTGTAAGGCGCTGTGTTATTTTGGAACAAAGGTAAGAAGTCTTTATGAAAGAAAAGTAAAGATATTGCTGTTTCTAAAACTATTCTTTTGGCTTTTCAGGACATCTTCCATAAAAAGTCAATGAATGATAGGCAACTTTAACACCCAGCAATTCTTCTACCGATTTTTGGATCTCGTGAATACGAGGATCACAGAATTCCAATACGGTACCATCTTCCATACAAACAAAATGGTCGTGTTGTTTGTATTTATAAGAGCGCTCAAATTGTGCACAATTATTTCCAAATTGATGTTTAGTTACGAGGTTACAGTCCAACAGAAGCTCGATGGTGTTGTACAAAGTAGCACGACTCACCCGGTATTTGTTGTTTTTCATGCGGATATACAATGATTCAATATCAAAATGTCCATCGGTTGCATAAATCTCTTTCAGAATGGTGAAGCGTTCCGGCGTTTTCCGGTGGCCTCTGGAGTCAAGATACTCTGTAAAAACTTTTTTAACTTTTTCAAAAGTATCCTTTTTCGTTTCCTGTTTCATATTCCCGTGATAAAGTTTTGCGGGGTAAAATTAACAAATTATCTTTAAGTGGTTTAAATAGAAATAATATTTTTTTTATTTTTGTTAGTAGAATACGTCTATTATGCGTTAGCTGCCTGCTTTTTCAGCGATATGGCCTGTTTTAATTTTTTACTGAGAAATTTCAAATTATACAGTTCTCACCACTTTTATAATATAATCTGATTTGGAAAGGCTTGCCATGAGTTTTTTTATAATGACTGCATTGGGAACAAAGATGACTATCTTAATGAAGACAAGCCCTTCGTGAGAATGCATGTTTATAGTACTCATGTTTAAATGAAATTCATTGGAAATTATCTCGGCAATCATATTTATCAGACCCGGGATATCTTTTGCCGTGATATGCAAACTGGCCTGATAGGTTTTCCCTTCGGGTGGGATCCATTTTTTTTTCAGAATGTTACGGCCATAAACCGACATGAGTTGAATTGCTTTTTCGCAGTCGGTTCTGTGTACCTGGGTATTGCCTCCGGGAATGTCTAATATTATAACATTATCACCTGGTACGGGATGGCAGCATTCGGAAATAACATATTCTTTCTGAATTTTTGAAGTAGTCTGAGGTGAGGACGTGGTTTCCGGTTGGGATAATTTTGGCTGTTTGCCGATGAATGGAATACGTAAATTTCTCAGCCATCCTGAGTGGTCTTCATCGGGAATAAGGATTTGTTTTATTTCTTCTTCACCTATTTTACCTGTTGCCAGAAAGTAATAGAAGTCGATGAAACTATTTATCTGGAAATTTTTCATTAATTTCTGAATATTCTGGCTGTTATTTTCAATTTTGAGTTGTAAGAATAGTTCGTTAAGTTTTTTTTCGCCTTTTTCTTTAAACTTTTTTCGTTCATTTTTTAAGGATGCTTTTATTTTTGTTTTGGCACTTGCCGTGACCACAATTTTGTACCAATCCTCTTGCAGTTTCAGTATTTTAGACGAAATTACTTCAACCTGATCACCGCTTCTTAATTTATAATCGATGGTAACTACACGTCTGTTGAGGTTTGCTCCAATTGCTCTGTTTCCCAGGTCGCTGTGGATTGCGTAAGCAAAATCCAGCACGGTGGCTCCTTTTGGTAAAGTAACCATGTCTCCTTTAGGTGTAAATACATAAATCTCATCTGAAAAAAGATTCTGTTTGAAGTCATCTATAAAGGTGATAGATTCTTCATCATCATTATTTTCTATCAGAAGTTCACGGGTTTTTTTCAGCCACATATCCAGGTTTCCGGGAGCTGCAGTATTTTTTTTATATTTAAGATATGCCGCGTACCCTTTTTGGGCAATTTCCTGCATTCGTTTGCTGCGGATATGTACCGCCACCCATCTGCCGTGGGGCCCCATAACTGTAGTGTGGATAGCCTCGTAACCATTGGCTTTTGGGGTGCTCATCCAGTCGAGTAGCTTTTTGTTGTTGGGCTTGTAAATAACGGTTAAAGCAGAATAAACGGCCCAACATTCCAGACTTTCGTTTCGTTCTTCCGTGTTGACAATAATATCCAGACTAAAAGTGTTATAAATTTCTTTAAAAGGTAACTCCAAATGCCGCATTTTCTGCCAGACTGAATATGTTGTTTTTTCGTTTATCAGAAAATCAGCTTTCAGCCCTTTCAGGCTGAGTGAAGTGCGGACAGGCATCATGAAATTTTTTAGATAATCATTTCGCTCAGGACGGCTCTGCTCAATTTCTTTTTTAATCTCAGTGTAAATTTCGGGTTGCGAATATTTGAATGAGAGTTCTTCCAGTTCACTTTTAATAGCGAAAAAACCCAGGCGATAAGCCAGCGGGGCATAAATATATAGCGTTTCCGATGCAATACGAAGTTGTTTTTCCTTCGGCATTACATCCATTGTGCGCATGTTGTGCAGGCGGTCAGCAAGTTTCACAAGTATCACACGCATGTCGTCCGATAGTGTGAAAATAATTTTTTTTAACGTGGCTGACTGGGCCGTGGAGTTATTATCAGAAATCTCATCAATTTTGGTGAGCCCGTCAATGATACGGGAAACTTTGGGGCCAAACATTTTCTCAACATCTTCTAATGTGAGATCTGTGTCTTCCACTGTGTCATGTAGCAATGCAGAAATGATAGAGGTCCTTCCCAGTCCCATTTCTCCGGCTGCAATAGTTGCTACAGCAAGAGGATGCATAATGTATGGTTCTCCCGATTTCCGGCGCATGTCTTTGTGTGCGTCTGCGGCCATACGAAATGCCTTGCGTACATCCCAGAGGTCTTTGGTCTCCTTGCGGGTAGTCCATACCTCTATCAGATGCCGGTACTGACGCAGAATTTCCTGCCTTTCTTCCGTTTTCGTTAACTTCTTCATTTCATTAGCCATTAATCGAAGTCAACAAAATTAATGTTTTTTGCAATGCTGTTGTGGCCTGAATGTGTTGCCGGCTAAATTTTGTTTTCGTACGAAATCTCGATGCAGCACTTTTTTAAAGATAGATTTTTCGCTATATTTTCCAGGTTCTGACTGTTGAATATTGAATAAAATGGGAAAACGATAACAGGGTCGGGTCTCCATTTTTGGGGTGAAAACCACATCCGGTTGTAACTTTGTTTATGTCTATTTCGTCTGATATAAAAACACAAGAAAATTATTATCATGAGAAAAGTTACATCAACATTGTTCCTGTTCACAGCCTTGATGCTTTTTACGGCAGGACAGGTTTTCAGCCAGAGAAATTACAGACGTACCAAAGGTAATGGCCATATTATAAAAAGTATGGAGGTTGTTCCGGCTTTTAACCAGATTAGAGCCGGTGCTGCTGACAATATTATTATTCTGACAAAGGGAAGCTCGCCATATAGTGTTGTTGTCCAGTCGGATGAAAATATTTTAAACGCGATTCATGTAAATGTTAAAAATGAAGTGTTAAACTTCTCGTATGCGGATATTAATCCTACGAAACTTAAATTTTATGTGACAGTTCCCTCGCTTTTGGCGGTGCGTGCATCTGGTGCATCGGTGGTGAAAAGCGCAGATACGCTGGGTGGACAGGCGTTTAAAGTTGTTGCAACCGGAGCGGCCAATGTAAATCTTCTGCTGAATTTTAAACAGGTAGAAGCGCATGTTTCCGGGGCAGCAGACCTGTCTCTTTCAGGACAGGCAAATAAATTTACTGCCATAGCAAGTGGTGCTGCTGATATAAAGTGCGGTAGTTTGGTTGCTGATTCTGTTTTTGCAAAAGCTTCCGGCGCCTCGGATATTCGTATAAATGCCCAAAAGTATTTAAGTAAAGATGTTTCTACAGCTGCAAGTGTCAGGTTGGTAAACGTTTCGCGAAAAACTGTTCAGGTACAAAAGCCTGGCGAACATGCCCGCGTGGAGGTTTACAGTAATCCGGCTGGCAGATCAAACTGGAACGATACTACGCGTGTTAATATTGGTTCTATTCATGTGGAAGTTGTGGATGGGGACACAACCAAAATAACGTTGGGCAGCCATGCACTTGTTGTTGATAACAATGGAGATGTGAAATGGAAACGTACAAAACCAGTGAGGTTTAACGGACATTGGGCTGGTGTTGATTTGGGTATAAACGGCTATATGACACCTGATTTCAATACTGATTATGGCAAGGAATATGGTTACCTGAACCAACGATATGAAAAATCTATAAACGTAAATTTGAATCTCTTTGAACAAAATATCGCTTTTAACAAAGCCAAAACCATTGGATTGGTTACGGGGGTGGGATTTAGCTTTAACAATTACTGTTTCTCTAACCCGACTTATCTGTCGCCCGATAGTAACCAGCTGAGTGGTTTTTATATGCGAAATGTAAATGTCAGGAAAAGTAAATTGTCGTTGTTTTATGTTACCGTTCCCGTTATTTTTGAGTTTCAGACCAATAACGTACGCCGTAGTCACCGGTTTTTTGTTGGTGTCGGGATGTTGATTAATGCCCGCCTTCGTTCTCACACCAAAATTTATTTTAACGAACCCAACAAGCAGTATTACCTTGAGGATCCTGCCACCGGCAATATGATGCCGGGTTATTACACGACCCCTAACCGCACCAACCGGAATATTGTGAAAAGTGTGAACAGTTTTAATTTGCAGCCTTTTCGCTTTGATGCCACATTGCGGGTTGGATACGGAATTGTTTCGTTGTACGCTACTTATGCGTTGAACCACATGTTTCTAAAAGGGCAGGGACCTGTGTTAAACCAATGGTCGGCCGGGATTAGTATCTCCGGCTGGTAGAACATTCATCATTTATATATTTTTTCCTCATGCCCCGTCGCCTTTAACCTTATCGTGTGGACTTGCTCTCTATAGGTTTAACAGCTTTGTAATAAAGCTTTTTCTGTTAGCGTGATTTTTCATAACTTTGCCAGGCAAAAACAGAAAAATTAAAACTTTATTATATTATGTCAGGACACAGTAAATGGTCAACCATAAAAAGGAAAAAGGGGGCGTTGGATGCCAAGCGTTCCAAGATTTTTTCTAAACTCATTAAAGAAATTACCGTAGCGGTAAAAGAA
The DNA here is from genome assembly GCA_015488735.1 of Bacteroidales bacterium. Lineage (GTDB taxonomy): Bacteria > Bacteroidota > Bacteroidia > Bacteroidales > F082 > Sulfidibacterium. The sequence continues at coordinate 12,812 of WFNG01000199.1, forward strand.
GGCGGTGCCGATCCTGATGGTAATCCGCGTTTGCGCATGGCCATTGCCAATGCCAAAGGACAGAGCATGCCGAAAGATAATATTGAAAGAGCCATAAGCAAGGGGAAAGACAAAAACGGAGCCAGTTTCTCAGAGGTTGTTTACGAAGGTTATTTGCCGCATGGTATTGCTGTTTATTTGGAGTGTACTACGGATAACCTGCAAAGAACAGTTTCTAATATCCGTGCTGTCTTTAACAAATACAATGGTAGTTTGGGAACCAATGGTTCACTAAGTTATCTGTTTGACCGAAAAGGTGTTTTTATCATTCCTAAAGGTGATATTGACCCGGACGAATTCGAAATGGAACTGATAGAAGCAGGTGCCGAAGATATTGAGCTTGATGCTGAAGGGTTTTTCAGTGTTACAACTTCTATGGAGGATTTTGGAACGATGATGAAAAAGCTTGAAGATCTGGGTATAGAGCCTGAATCTGCCGAGCTTCAACGTATTCCAAATGATACCAAGACTTTGTCGCTGGAAGATGCTCAAAAAATCATGAAAGTGATTGATCTTTTTGAAGATGATGACGATGTTCAGAAAGTGTTTCATAACCTGGAAATGACGGATGAGATGATGGAAGCCATGTAAGATTTTCTTCGTGTTTAGCAAAAAAAAACCTGCCGGAATTTTCCGGCAGGTTTTTTTATGTTAAAAACCAAAAAACTATTTTACTAATTCAAAAGTGTCATTGGCTATCATGAGCTCCTCTTCGGTAGGAACTACCATAACTTTTACCTTTGAGTCTTTGGTAGAGAGGAGTGTTTCCTCCCCCCGTTTGTTCATCTTCTTTTCATCTAACTCAATACCCAGAAACTCCATGTTAGAAAGAACTTTTTTCCGGGTTTCTGTATCGTTTTCACCAATACCGCCTGTAAAGATAAGAATATCCACACCACCCAGTGCGGCGGCATATGAACCAATATATTTTTTTACACGATAGGCAAACATTTCCAGGGCAATTTGAGCCCGTTCATTCCCTTTATTAGCTGCTTCTTCAATATTCCGCATATCAGATGAAACACCTGAAATACCAACCATGCCGGAAAACTTGTTTAACATGGTACGGGTATAGCCAATGGATGTTTTTTCTTTTTCGGCAATAAACAGCAGTGCCCCCGGATCGAGGTCTCCTACACGTGTTCCCATTATCAGTCCTTCTGTGGGTGTTAGTCCCATAGAGGTGTCATAAGATTTTCCATCTTTTATGGCATCTACTGATGCGCCGTTGCCCAGGTGGCAGCTGATAATTTTTTGCTTATCGTAATCCACGTTCAATATTTCACAGGCACGGTGTGATACGTAGTTGTGACTGGTTCCGTGGAACCCGTAGCGACGGATTTTATACTTTTCATAAAGGACATAAGGAATGCCATACAGGAAAACATGCGGGGGCATAGTTTGATGAAAAGCCGTGTCGAAAACGCCTACCTGCGGAACATTCGGAAGCAATTGCTGCATAGCATAAATTCCTTTCAGGTTGGGCGGATTATGTAGCGGGGCCAATTCTGAAGAACGTTCCAGTGCGCCAATCACTTCATCGGTAATCAGTACGCTGTCGCTGAATTCTTCGGCACCATGAACAACACGATGACCTACGGCACTAATTTCTTCCATGCTTTTAAGGCTGCCGTATTCTTTGCTGATTAAAACGCCAAGCAGGTATTCAATGCCCTGTTGGTGATCCAGTATTTCACCTTCAATTTTCTCTTCCAAACCATCATTGCGGCTATGTTTTATGACACTTCCCCGAAGGCCTATTTTTTCCACGAGTCCTTTTGCCAGCACCTCTTTGGAAGGCATATTCAGTAGCTCATATTTTATGGATGAGCTACCGCAATTCAAAACAATTATTTTCATTTTCTTCCTCTTTTCGGTTATTTAATAATAGCACATGAGATGGTGTTCCCCACGGGCTTACTGCCTTCGTAATTGTAAAACCCTTTTTTTGTTTGAAGGCCGAGATAGTCTGCTCTTACCAGACGCTTGATAATGGGTGAGGCTTTGTATTTTTTGTCACCGTATTCCTGATACAGGTTATCCATATATTTCAGGATTCTGTCCAGTCCCATTTTATCGGCAATTTCAAAAGGCCCGTAAATGTAACCGGTGGTTTCTTTCATTGTTTCATCTATATCTGAAATAGAAGCTACCCCTTCCATTAGAATTTCGCAGGCTTCATTAATCAGCGGTATCAAAATTCTTGTAGAGATATTACCAGGAGATTCATTGATAAGAATAGCCCTTTTGTTAATCATTTTCAGGAATCTGCTGGTTTTTTCGTAGGTTGCGTCCGATGTTTGGCGGCCTTTTACTACTTCCACAATATTGGTCTTGTCAATGGGTTCAATAAAATGTATCCCAATGGCTCTTTCCGGATTTTTTAGCACAACGGCGAGATCTGATATAATTAATGTGGACAGGTCGGAGGAGATAATGGCTTCTTTGCTTACAACACTTTCCACTTTCTGGAATAGTTCTTTTCGCATATTCAGCAAAGTCCCTTTCTGACGAGAGCTGATGGTTTCGATAATTAAATCACAATCTTTGAGATCTGCATAATTGGTTGTTCCTTTGATACGTGACATGATAAGCTTTTTTTCAGAAGAGGTTATTCCCCATTGGGCTATCACTTCGTCAAGCTGATCTTCAATATCACGATAAATTTCTTTTAGCCGGTCTTCGGTTAAATCCAGAAAAACAACGTCCATACCATATTGCGCTACAATTCGCGTAATAACCTGGCCTACAGTACCGCATCCAATAATTCCGACAGTCTGAATATTTCCTTTGGGTTTGAGGCGTCCGCCAAGACTAAATTGAACTAATTCGCTCATTTTTATAAATTTAATGGTTTTCTTTATCTGTTATTTATTGCTGTACAGACCGTTGGCCTGGTTAGCGGTAATGGCAATCATGTTAACAATGTCATCAACGGAGCAGCCACGCGACAGATCGTTGATGGGTGCAGCCAGCCCTTGTAAAACAGGGCCAACAGCTTCGGCTCCGGCAAGACGTTGCACCAGTTTGTAGGCGATATTTCCGGATTCCAGAGAAGGGAAAACCAATACGTTGGCTTTACCCGCAATGGCTGAACCGGGTGCTTTTTTTTGCCCGATGGCTTCGATAATAGCGGCATCAGCCTGAAGTTCTCCATCAATTTGCAGCGTAGGGTTCATTTCTTTGGCCATTTCCATGGCTTTAACCACTTTATCAACTTTCTCGTGTTTGGCACTGCCTTTGGTTGAGAAACTCAGCATGGCAACGCGGGGTTCGATACCGGCAATGTTTTTGGCTGTTTTGGCTGATTCAACGGCAATCTCCGCCAGCTCACGCGTGGAAGGATCCGGATTAACGGCACAATCGGCAAAAATCATTACGCCATCTGTTCCAAAGTTTTTGTCTTTCAAAATCATGATGAAAGCACCTGAGACAGCGCTTACCCCCGGAAGTGTTTTGATAATCTGGAAAGCAGGCCGCAACACATCACCTGTGGCGTGCTCGGCACCACTAACTTCGCCATCGGCTTTTCCATCTTTAATGAGTAAAGTGGAGAGATATAATGGCTCTTCCACCAGCTTCATGGCTTCCTCAAAGGTCATTCCTTTTTTCTTGCGGATATCTGCCAGCATACGTGCGTAATATTCTTTTTGGGGATGGTCTTTGGGGTCAATAATGGTCCCCTTCTCAATATTCTCCAAGCCGAATGAAACAGCATTGTTAAGAATTTCTTTTTTGTCTCCCAACAATATGATGGAGGCAATTTTTTCTTTTAGAATACGGTCGGCAGCACGAAGATTACGTTCTTCATTCCCTTCAGGCAGAACAATTGTTTTCCCCGCCTGACGTGCCATTTCGTGTATTTTATTGATTAATTCCATTTTGATTTTTACTTTTAAATAATCTGCTGCAAAAGTATTACTAATTTTGCTGCGGAATTTACAATAGTTAATTTTTTAACAAATTTTTTTCATTGGCTGTAAAAAACTTATTATCAATCTTGTAGGATGAAATAAATTTGTTTGGGGTTGGTTTGTTTATATAGTATGGTGTGGGTCAGTAGATAGGTATATTTTATGGTAAATTTAACTTCTTTTGATACAACAAACATTTTGCCTGCTGACAGTTTGCACGGAGTTGGAACGTTTTTTCAAAAGCAACCGCTGGAAATTCATCCTCAACTGCTTCATATTGCTGCCGCTGACGATTGGATATTTTATATTCTTTTTGGCTTGCTGTTGTTAATGGCGTTTATCCGCTATTTTTATCCCATGGCTACAAAAGCAGTTTTTTCCTGGTTCAAGGTTTCCGGTAGCAGAAAAAATGAGGAGAACTATAGTAAACAAGGCCTTTTGGTACCTTCTTTTTTATTGGTTAATTTCATTGTTAGTATTACGTTATTAGATGTTGCGATTCAGATGAGAACGGGCATCAGACTTGAGGAAATTATTTCTTCAACGCGGTTTTGGCTGATTGCCACAGGCGGCGTAACCGGATTTTATCTGTATAATTTACTTTCTGCTTTTTTGATAGGATTTATTTTTGATACGGGTAGCCAGGCTTCTTTACAAATAAAAAACATTACCTTGTGGGCTTATGTAAGTGGCTTGTTTTTAACGCCTTTCTTGTTAATATATTATTATTCGGGCTCCGGGTTTGTGTTTGACATCATGGTTGGCGGTTTGATAATTTTGTTGTTGTTTAAGTGGTTTCAGACAGTAAAAACAGGACTCTTTATCAGGAATTTTAATGTGCTTCATTTATTTTTATATCTTTGCACCGTTGAAATTATACCTCTGTTTTTGCTGGTAAAAGTGTATGTAATATGAACTTTTTTCAGCGTGGAAGGCCGGTAAAGACAGTGTATTTTGTTTTAGTTGGGGGTAAAAAATCGGGACATTGAAGATTAAAAATATTTTAGTATCGCAGCCAAAACCGGCAGACATTAACAAATCTCCTTATGGTGAATTAAGTAATAAATTTAATCTGAATATTGATTTTCAAAAATTTATTACCATCGAAGGTATCTCTGCCCAGGAGTTTAGGATGAATAAGAATTCGTTTAACGGTCATTCAGCCGTTATTCTTACCAGTCGTCACGCGGTGGATCATTTTTTCAGAATTGCCAAGGAGCTGCGAAAGGAAATTCCTGATTCGATGAAATATTTTTGTATTTCCGAATCTACAGCGTACTATTTGCAGAAGTATGTTCAGTACCGCAAACGTAAAATCTTTTTCGGGAAACAAAATTTCAAAGATTTACTGGAAGTGTTAAAAAAACACAGCGAAGAGTCGTTTATTGTACCCTCCTCTGATGTGCCTAATCAGTCTATGTTCAAGATACTTGACAAAGAGAAAATTAAATATTCTCAAGGTATAATCTATCGTACGGTACCCAGTGATCTTTCCGGTCTGGATATTAAAAAATACGATTTACTGATTTTCTTTAGTCCGGGTGGTGTAAACTCGTTGCTGAGTAATTTTCCTGATTATAAACAGGGAGAGCAGCTGATTGCTGCTTTTGGACCGGCTACGAATAAAGTGCTTAAGGAAACGGGGCTTGTCGCAAATATTACGGCTCCTACCCAGGTAGCACCTTCCATGTCTATGGCTATTGAGAATTATATTACCGAGAGTGAGAAAGAACGCCGTCGCAGCCGCAGGAAATAAGTTCTGTTCCCATTATTTATTTTTTATCAAAAAAAGTGGGTCTCTTTACAGCCTGTATCCATAAATTGTCCCGTATTTTTTAAGCGCTTCTGTATCAGGGCTTGTTTCAAATAATCCGTAAACGGCACTTCCGGTTCCTGTTATGGATGCATACAAAGCATGCTGATGGTACAGGCTGGCTTTTATTCTTCCCAATACCGGGTATTCCTGAAAAACAATTTTTTCAAAATCATTGGTTAAAAACTGCTGCCATGCTTTTATGGGAAGTTTTAGGGCTTCTCTGAGAGTATTCTCCCTTTTTACCGGGGTTGTTTTTGAAAAAAGAGAAGCTGTGGATAGGGGACGTTCCGGGACAACAATGATGAGCGTATATCCACTAAGATCAAGATGACATGGCTGGACAATGTCTCCTTTTCCGGTAACAAAAGCAGGTTTGTTTAGGATGAAAAACGGACAATCGCTACCAAGTTGGGTGGCAAAATGCAACATGTCCTTATTGGTTATGTTTAATTGAAAAAATCGGTTTAATGCCCTCAATAAAAATGTTGCATCAGCAGAACCGCCACCGAGGCCGCTTCCAATGGGGATGTTTTTTAGTAAGTTAACCTCAATAGGGGATATGCTAAAATGTGTTTGTAAAAGTTGCCATGTTTTTACCAGCAAATTTTCCCCGGATTTTCCCGGAATATCTTTTCCGAAAACAGTAAGCTGAAAAGACGAAGCTTCTCTGAATTCAATGACATCACATAAAGGAACAGGATAAAAAATGCTTTCAATGTTATGAAAGCCATCGGTACGCTTCTCCGTAACCCGTAAACCGAGATTAATCTTTGCTGTTGGAAAAAGTATCATACCTGAAAATTGAAAAGCAAAGGTAGTTTTTTTGTCTGACATTTATCTGCTGCAAGCATCGGCTTAGGCTGTTTTGTTACATACCCTTAGGGTTATTTCCTGTTTTTCGGTAAGAAATCCCCCGTAATTTTTCTGTATATCGAATATTCAATTATCTTCAAAACGGGCCGTTTATGTGTGCAAAATATTTTTAAATTTGGTTTCTGTTAAAATCCTGTTCAAAAAGCGTATGGCAATTATAAATTCAGTACTCACCTGGTTGATTAAAAAGAGGATGCATCAGATTGACCTTTTCCTGAAATTTCCTGTTGAGGTGCAGCACGACTGGTTTGAGAAACTGATAAAGGCCGGAACGGGTACTGAGTGGGGAAAAAAATATGGTTACTCCAGCATCAAAAGCCCGGATATTTTCAGACAGCGTGTGCCGGTGAGCAAATATGAGGATATTCACCCGCTTATTGACAGAATGCGGCGTGGAGAGAAAAATTTGTTGTGGCCGGAAGAGATAAAATGGTTTGCTAAATCTTCGGGGACTACCGACAACAAAAGCAAATTTATTCCCATTAGCCAGTCTACCATCGAAGAGTGTCATTTTAAGGCGGGAAAAGATGTGCTTACTCTTTATCTGAACAACCATTCCGATTCATCCATTTTTCAAGGAAAAGGACTGCTCATGGGGGGCAGCCAGAATATTCAGGAAGTGAACAACCAATCGTATTATGAAGGGGATCTTTCAGCTATTTTAATTCACAATATGCCTTATTGGGCGCAGATTATGCGAACGCCTTCGTTGTCTATTGCGCTTATGGATGAATGGGAAAGTAAGTTGCAGCGGATGGCTGAAGCTACCCAAAATCATAATGTTACAAGTCTTTCCGGTGTGCCATCATGGACGCTTGTGTTGATGCGTAAAGTGCTTGATCTGGCCGGAAAAGAAACAATTTCTGAGGTCTGGCCCAATCTGGAAGTTTTCTTTCATGGTGGTGTCAGTTTTGAGCCTTATCGCGAACAATTTGCCACGCTGATTTCCAACGATAAGATGCGGTATTTTGAAACGTACAATGCCTCTGAAGGGTTTTTTGGTATTCAGGACAGAAGCGATGCCAAAGATATGTTGCTCATGCTTGATTACGGAATTTTCTATGAGTTTATTCCCGTGGATCAGGTGGGGCTGGCGTTTCCTCAGGCGCTGGAGCTGGAAGAAGTTCAGATGAATACCAATTATGCAATGGTGATAACTACCAATTCAGGACTTTGGCGTTATATGATTGGCGATACCATCCGGTTTACCTCTTTGTCGCCTTACAGAATTCAGATTACCGGGCGAACCCGGAATTTTATTAATGTTGTGGGCGAAGAGCTAATGGTGGACAATGCAGAAAAAGCACTGGCTACAGCTTGCTCTAAAACAGGTGCCGCTATTCGCGATTTTACTGCTGCCCCGCATTATTACAATGGCAGTATTCAGCATGAATGGCTCATAGAATTTGAGAAAATGCCAAATAATTTTGATTTCTTTGCCGAGCTTTTTGATAACGCGCTTAAAGCATTAAATTCAGACTATGAGGCCAAGAGGTATCATGATCTGGTATTGAAACCACCACTGATAAAATCTATGAAAAAAGGTGCGTTTTATGCCTGGATGAAACGGAATAATAAACTGGGTGGCCAGCACAAAATTCCCCGTTTGCATAACAGCCGCGACTTTGTGGATGAAATATTGGAGAACAGCAGTATAACAAAAAAGAATTTTAACTTTTAAATCCCTAATACAATGCATATTGCAATTGCCGGAAATATTGGCTCGGGTAAAACAACCCTGACAAAGATTTTATCGAAACATTACGGTTGGAAAGCCCATTACGAAGATGTGGATCACAATCCATACCTACAAAGTTTTTATGATGATATGCAGCGGTGGTCATTCAATCTTCAGGTCTATTTTCTAAACAGTCGCTTTCGGCAGGTGGTTGAGATCAGGCGGGGCAATAAAAAGGTGATTCAAGATCGCAGTATCTACGAGGATGCTTATATATTTGCTCCTAACTTACACGAAATGAATCTTATGTCATCTCGCGATTTTGAAAATTACAGCTCTCTTTTTGAATTGATGAGCTCATTTATTCAACCTCCCGATTTGCTGATTTATCTCAGGGCTTCTGTTCCTACACTGGTTGACCAGATACAAAAACGAGGTCGTGATTACGAAGAGTCCATACGGATTGATTATCTGAAACTGCTCAACGAACGATATGAGGCCTGGATTTCCAAATATAAGCAGGGAAAACTCCTGATTATAAATGTGGATCAGCTTGATTTTAACAAACCGGAAGATATCGGTGTGGTCATCGAAAAAATTGATGCGGAAATCAACGGCTTGTTTTAAACAGAGGCTCTAAAATGAAAGTTCCCGGTGGCATTGCACCGCATTACGCCTCAATACGACTTTTATATTAGACGTGAAAAAACACTGATTATGAGAGTGTTGGTGTAGACGCTCGGTAGAATTTAATAAAACTTATTAACAATATTTGCAATGAACAACCTCAGTGAGTACCTTAGCAGGTTCAAGCTTCCACACACTAAAAACAATGTATTATGAAGATAGCCAGATACATAGGTGATTTATTGTACGATTACGAGTGCGTAGTCATACCCGGTTTAGGTGGTTTTTTATCTAATGACAAACCAGCTTCCATACAACCCAATACGCATCATTTTCATCCCCCGTATAAGCAGATAATGTTTAATGCTTACCTTAAAACCAACGATGGTCTTTTGGTAAACTATATCGCCCGGGAAGAAAATATTTCTTATAAAGAGGCTAAGGTACAGGTTGATAAGTTTGTCTATTTGTGTGATAACGCACTGAAATCAGGAAAGAGAATTAATTTTCATAAGGTCGGCAGCCTTTCCCTTAACAAAAATGAAAAAATTATTTTTGAACAGGATCCAACTATTAATTACAATGCCGATGCCTTTGGCCTGACCAGTTTTGTTTCGCCTGCTATCCGGCATGCCAATGCTGAAGAAAAATTACGTGAAGTGGTTGGAGCAGGGACAAGTCGTGAGAAAAAAGTTCCTGTTGCCAAAGAGACTATAAGACATGACCGGAAAGCTGTTTCTGTTTCTGATAATGTTGAGAAAAAACATGAAAAATTAATGGCTTCACGTACAAAATCACCGTATAAATCACAATTGACTTTTCTGGTTGTATTGATAATTGCCATGATGGTGGGATGGGGCTTTATGAACAAAGATATGGTGAATGATTATTATAACAATTATTCATCTGTCATTCCGCTTTTTTATTCCCAGCCCAATGCTTATGTAATTAATAACATTGACAAAGCACCCATTGCGAAAATAAGTAGCAGCAGGTTTGGCTCGTGGTGGATAAGTCTTTTTGAAAAGAAAGAAGCAAAAACAATGCCTGAATTGGCAAAAAAGTTGCCGGCAAAAGGAAAAAGCATGAAAGCTTCTGTCCATTCCCGGGCCGAATTACCAGCTCCTGTTGTAAAAAAGGCAAAGACTACAATGGCCGTTGCAGCAAAGTCTGAAAAAGAAGTTGCTGTTACTTCAAAAGTTGTTGTAAAATCGCAACCGGAAAAAGCAACACCAAAACCCGTGGCTCCAAAACAAATGACAAGTACCCGGCGGTTTTTTATTATTGCCGGAGCATTTAGGAGTACACATAATGTTTTGGATTTGATGCGTTCGCTAAAAAACAAGGGGTACAGCCCACTTGTGGCCGGAGAAAATGCTTATGGATGGCGCAGAGTAGCTTTTGGCGTTTACAATAACCGCTCACAGGCAGAAAAGCAGCTTTTGGTTATCCGGAAAAAAGATAACCCGTCAGCCTGGATTTTGGTAAAATAAAAAACTTACGGTTTGGGAAATAAAAACAAGCTTCAGCGGTTTGCCGAAAATCTTACTTTCTCCAATCTTTTTCAGTACCGCTACGAAGAAGTAGTCAACGGCTTTTCCCTCAAGGGAAAGTGGAAACCTGAATTTTTTAAAAATAATTATCCCCTTACGTTGGAACTAGGCTGTGGGAAAGGAGAATACACGGTAGGAATGGCGCGCAACTATCCCGAAAGAAATTTTATCGGAGTAGATATTAAAGGTGCACGTATGTGGCGTGGGCTAAAAACTGCGCAGGAAGAGAAACTGAAAAATGTTGCTTTTGTCCGGACACGCATAGAGCTGTCAGAATATTATTTTGGTGAGCAGGAAGTGGATGAATTGTGGATTACTTTTCCCGATCCGCAGATAAAAGCCGTCAGAGAACGAAAAAGACTTACCTCTCCCCGGTTTTTACAACGGTATGCCCTTTTCTTAAATCCGGATGCCATTATTCATCTCAAAACCGATGCTCTTTTACTTTATGATTATACCCGCGAAATTATTGAACAGGGAGGCCACTTGTTGCTCGCTGCCAACGAAGATATTTACGGTTCGGAAATAGACAGTGAAGTTACACGAATTCAGACTTTTTACGAAAAAAAATGGTTAGAATATGGTACGAAAATCCGGTATCTGGCATTTAAATTAAACCCGGAAATTTTTCAGAAAAATAAATAAATCATGTCACGGGACACGGGTTTTTTTCAAAA
>WFNG01000200.1 GCA_015488735.1 Bacteroidales bacterium
GCGGCAAAGTACTGTGGATGATTGATCCGGTGCTGGCCAGTATGGATAGTATAAGGCAATCGGAGTCAACAGTTTCCATAGATTTGAACCTGGGTTTACAGGCACAGCTTTTTACTTATGGAGTACGCCTGAACAAAAACCTGCTGCTTGATTTGAATGCAGTTCCTATTCCGGTTCGAACAGGGCAGGTGGGAAATCAGTCGCAGATACAATTACTGCCATGGTATTATTATTTGCTGGTTACGCCACGGTCGAACCAGCCGGTAGTGCGCAACCTGAACAGTATTGAAATGAATTTTGCCAGCAGTATTGATACCCTTGCCATAAAAGGAGTGGAAAAAACGATTTTGCTAAAAACATCTCCTTACTGTGGGGTGGAAAGTGTACCGGGAATTATCAGCCTTGCCATTTTGCGACAAAAGCCACCTCCTGCTTTTTTCCGTGGGCCGGCACGGAGTGTAGCGGTGCTGCTGAGTGGAAAGTTTACCTCAGATTTTAAAAACAGGATGATATCCGGTCTGAAAAGTCATGTTTTCCCTTTTCGCAAAAGCAGCATTCCTACCCAAATGATTGTTGTTTCCGATGGTGATGTGTTTTTAAATCAGTTGAAAATCCCCGATGGCTATCCGTTGCCTTTGGGCTATAACCAATTTACACGGCAGACCTATGGTAATAAGGATTTTATCCTGAATGCACTGAATTATCTGACCGATGGCCCGGGTCTTATCTCATTACGTACACGCGAATTTAAACTGCGCCTGCTGGATAAAACAAAAATTGACCGGCAACGTCTGAAATGGCAGTTGTTTAACGTGGTGACACCGTTGGTGTTTATGCTGATTTTCGCCTTTGCAGTTATCGCCATTCGTAAACGAAAATACGGGCGGAAGAAAGAATAAATAAAAGGATAATGTGGATGGGGCAATTAATCAATGGTTTCCGAATAACAACTGTTTGGCTATTACCTGTTTGTTGAATGAGCATTGATTGAATTGCGAATGACGAATTATTTTCTTTCTTTTTTTAGCTTATTGGCGAGGTTGTGATAATATTTCGCTTTGGATGGACTGCTGAGCCGGGCGTATGTGTTACCAATAAAAAGCGCATTTTCAGAAGTGTGTTGCAAAGGAAAAAGCCTCCGGAAATACACCAGCGATTTTTTAAAATTAATGGTCACCACCTTAAATGCCCTTAGCAACTCGGCATACTGGCTGTTGGTTTTGTTCTTGTTGTAAGCCTTAAGTTCTGCCTGGTACCGGTTTTCGGCAAGCCAGAAATACTTTTTGGCTTCCCAGCTAAGGGCAGAAATATTTTTCGGATCAGATTTAAGAATTTCAGCAGCTAGCCTGTTACAGGCTTCTGTTTTGCCGAGTGCAATATTGACTTTAAGAAGGGCAGTTTCGTTGGTCGTATTATCCCTGAATACTGCCGGAAGTTTGCTCCACAGGTTTAATGCTTCCTGCCAGTTCTCACTTTCCACGTAAGTGGCAAAAAGACGTTCCCGCATAGGAGTAATGTCTTTTCCCGTTGGATATTTTTTCACATACTTTTCAAGAGCATCAATTTCCAGAGAGAGATTGTTGATTTTACGGTACAGCCTGGCTAATTCTATAAAAGCCTCGGGACTCACCGAAGCGGAATAGATGGCTTTTCCAAAAAGATTCCGCGCCTCTTCATCTTTGCCAAGTTTCAGCGCGGCCATTCCTGCTTTGGTATAAAAAGGACACTGGGCACCTTTGTTTCGTTTTTCGTATTTGGCTATGGATTTCTTCCACAGGGCCAGTGCTGTTTCGTAATTTCCCTGATTATAGGCAATCTGCGCCTTGTCTTTGTGTCTGCTTTTTGCAGAAGTATTTAAACTGAAAGCAGTGAGAAAAATTACCAGCACGGCAATCCATTTGTATGTCTTCATTTAATCTTAACTTTTTTGAAAGGGCAAAAATAAAATATAATTGTTTTGGTTCGTGGTTGTTGTTGTTTTTTAACAAATGCCGGATATTGCGGCAGGTTTCGATGAAAGCGCATTGGATGATGGAAGAAGTGCCGCAATTAAAGCGGACAGCCGGCTCTGCTTTTGTTATAAAACCGATACAGACAGGCGAAAAATTATTTAACTTTGAAGTTGTTTTAAGCTTTAAAAATAATGTACTGACTCACAGGCACTTTGATTTGTAAACAATAAGCTAACTGTAAATAACTTTTTTAAGAAAAGGATTGTAAAAAAAGAAAAAGTTATTTTTGCAGAAAAATATTGAAACATGGATTTAAGCAAAATTTTGTCGATTGCCGGAAAACCCGGATTATACAGGCTGGCC
>WFNG01000201.1 GCA_015488735.1 Bacteroidales bacterium
AGAAGACGGGCTATTAATTTATGGTTAAAAATATCGGAACGGGCAACAAATACAAGTTGATTTTTTAGAGAAAAATGCACTGCCATCGCATCCATCAGCGCATTTTGATGATTAGGCGTAAAAATGAGATGTTCATTCAAGGGAATTTTTTCCCGGTTGACATAAACCACTTTCCTGTAAAAAACATGGTTATGCCAAAAATGCAGATAGCTTTTTAATACGGCCAGAGGAAAGGAATATTTTTCAATATTTTTAAAGCCCATGTTACCGGTTCTTTAACAATGATTTCAGGTTGAAATTAATATGGGGTTTGTTCCAGATTCCGGCCAGCGTAAGTCCGGCCACAATATGCCAGATGCCCCACCATGCCGCGATGATAGCCATTCCGCCCAATTCCAGATCAGGGGGGAAAATTTTCGGATTAAATATCAGTACCAGTGCCAGTCCTGAGTTCTGTATGCCGGTTTCGATGGAAATAGTACGCCTGTCAACCACCGGCCGCTTAAAAATCCTGGCCATATAATAACCGGAAGCCAGAGCCAACGCATTGTGTACCAATACAATAAGAAAAATATACTTGATAACCACGAGGAAGTGATGAAAATTCTTTGCAAAAGCAATAACTACAATTACTGCAAAAAGTAATATGGAAAGACGTTTAATAGCTTTGGTAATCTTTTGGGTAAAATCCGGAAACTTAGTGTTCACAAAGATACCCAGAACAAGAGGAATTCCCAAAATCAAAAACACGGTCTGAAACATTTGCAACGTATCGATATGCAAAGGACGAACCAGTTGTGATGCATTGGAATGGGCCAGAAAATGAGTATACAGATTTCCCCATAAGGAAAAATTAAGTGGTGTCATAAATACGGCTGCCATTGTAGCGATAGCTGTCAAGCTCACCGACAAAGCCACGTTTCCTTTAGCCAGCGAGGAGATAAAGTTGGAAACGTTTCCACCCGGACAAGCAGCCACCAATATCATTCCGAGAGCAATCGTAGGGGTGATAAAATCTTTTAATAAAACAGCAAGGACAAACGTGAGAAAAGGCAGAACAACAAACTGAGAAAAAACCCCCACAAAAGCTGAAATAGGATTCTGCAATAATTTCTTAAAATGCTCCAGCTTTATCTCCAGTGCCACACCAAACATAACAAATGCCAAAGCAATATTAAGCACCTGAAGCCCTGCAGGGCTGAAATTCAAGCGAATATGATCAAATGCCTGTAGCGTATGCATAAAACGAACCTTTTACAGCCTGCATAGATACAGATAATTTTTGAATTATCAATTTCTTCTGTCAAAATTCGCAGCTTGCAAACAGTACTGAAGGATTGTAACCAAAGCCGGGGATTTTAATGTGCATTTATTTTCTGTATTCCCACCAGCCGGTCGTATTGAAGAACCCGGGTATGATAATAAACATAGATAGTATATGTATTTTGGGTTTCCCAAAAGCTGCCTTCGATGGGAGTAATATTGCCTTTTTTGCTGCCTTCCGGCAATTCAGCGTACCAGTATTCGTAATATCCCTGTTTTAAAAATAAAGTGGTTTCATATTGATGTGCTTGTGCATTGTAATGCATCTTACTCTCGCTATTTAATTGCCAATCTGTAAGTTGTCCCAAAATATAAACTCCCGCATTTTTAACTTCCGGCATCTTCAGATAAAAATAAACTTTTGCATAATCACCTTCAATTTGAGGATTCTGATTGCTTCGGGCGGCAATAAACATTTTACCATGGTTATTTTTGTATGTTTCGTACTGCCCGCCCACTCGAGGGTAACCCGTATGTAACAAAACCCGGTAATAGTTCGTCAGCTGCGTAATACTTTGAATATATTCAGAACGGTACCAAAAATCCTTCATGTCAAAATACCGGGGTTCATTGCCTGAGTTAAAGACAATCCCATCCGGATAATTATATTGCAACTGGTTGGGGGTTACGGATGTAGGATGAAGATTAAAATAAGCATTATCCCAACGATCGTTCTGCCGAATGTTGATTTTAAAACGTTGTTCGGGCTCAGCATTAAAGATATCCGGTGTATAACATGTTAAATCAATCTGCTGCTTTTTCTTGAAATAATTCAGATTTTTAGGATAATAGGGGACTTTTGCAGCAATTTTTACCAAAGGCTCCATCACAAAAAAACGACGGGTAAACATCACATTGGTATCGCCATCGTTAATTAAATAAACCTTAATTATATAATTTCCTGAAAGTATGGGACGGATTTGTGCCTGAGGAAAATTCAACTGATAATGGATATACGGCGTCAACGTATTGAATGAGAACTGATAATTGTTAATATCTCCTTCCATATATCCGGAAAGATAATCCATGGGGTTAAGATCTGATGTTTTCCAATCAGAGGTACAATGTATGAACGTGTATTTGTAATTCTCCTGCCGGTTACTTAAATCGTCAAACGAAAGCGTAAGTTTGTCGGCAGACCCCAGCTTAATCACCGGGTCTTTTAACTGGTTACCGTTAGCATATAAAAGAACACTAACAATGTTGTTATCATAAATTCGATCCTCATTGGTGACCTGTGCATGGGCAACAAAAGGAAAAATAACTGAAACCAGAAAAGAAAGGTAAATTATCTTAAACATAGAAATACAGGATTGGAAAATAAAAAACAAAGGTAATATTTTTCTACCTAAATACCGGGAAATAGGCGAACAAAGAGATTTCTTATAAAAAAAACTATTGCCGAACGGGATTTTTTTTAATTTTAATGCATGAATTAATTGTTAATTATTTAACTTGCGCCCCAAAAATAACATGAATTTATATATATATGTTAACAGTTTTCAATATTAAAAAAGGGTTAGACATCAGGCTGTTAGGCGATGCCGAGAAGACTATTTCGGGCCTTGACTCTCGCTTGTTTGGCATCAAGCCAACAGACTTTATCGGCTGTTTTCCCAAGATGCTGGTAAAAGAAGGCGATGAAGTGAAAGCCGGAAGTCCGCTATTTTTTGACAAATACCGGGAGGAAATTCTTTTTACATCTCCGGTTAGCGGAAAAATAACCACCATAAGACGTGGTGCCAAAAGGAAACTTTTAGAGGTCATTATCGAATCGGATAAAAAACACGAATCGCTGGATTTTGGCACTTCAAATCCTGTTAATACAGATCGTGAAGCCATTATTGATAAATTACTGAAAAGCGGCCTTTGGCCTGCCATCCGGCAACGCCCCTACTCGGTTATAGCCAATCCGAAAGACGAGCCAAAAGCCATTTTTATTCCCGCATTCGATTCATCACCTCTGGCACCGGATTTTGATTTAATGGTTCACGGGCAAGGCGAAACATTCCAGGCAGGGCTGGATGTTTTGGCAAAACTAACCACGGGAAAGATTTTCCTCAACGTTCATGCCGAAAAAACCAAATCAAAGGTTTTTCTGAATGCCAAAAAGGTGGAAATCAACCACTTCAGAGGCCCTCACCCATCAGGAAACGTGAGTGTCCACATCAGCAGGCTTTCACCTATTAATAAAGGTGAACTAGTTTGGTATGTTTACCCTCAGGATATTCTGGCCATCGGAAGGCTATTCCTGACAGGAAAGCACGACACATCGCGGCTGGTTGCCCTCACGGGTTCGGAAACAAAACATCCCCGCTACTTTAAAACATTTACCGGAGCATCTGTTGTCAACATGGTGAAAGACAATGTGGAAACAGGAGATTTGCGCTATATCAGTGGCAACGTTCTCACCGGAGACAAAATTGACAATTCGGGTTTTGTGGGATTTTATCATACACAGGTAACCGTCATCCCAGAAGGAAATTACTATGAGCTGTTTGGCTGGGCACTTCCCGGATTTGGAAAGTTCAGCGTTTCACATACTTATCCTGCTTTCCTGAATCACAGTAAAAAATACCGTCTCGACACCAACCTGCATGGCGGTGAAAGAGCCTACGTGATGACCGGAATGTTTGAAAAAGTCTTTCCGTTCGACATATATCCGCTGCAGCTGATTAAAGCCATTTTGGTGGAAGACATTGACCTGATGGAGAACCTCGGCATTTACGAGATTGATTCTGAAGATTTTGCATTGTGTGAAGTTATCGACACCTCCAAAACAGAAATCCAGGAAATCGTACGCAACGGCCTGGAGCTGATGCGTAAAGAAATGAGTTAATAATTCAGAAAATGAAAAAAATCGCATGAAAGCGTTAAGAAAATTTTTAGATAAACAAAAGCCACATTTTAAACCGGGAGGAAAATTTGAAAAGCTGGAATCGTCATTCGATGCTTTTGAAACTTTTCTTTTTGTACCCAATACGGTCACCCACAGCGGTGCACATATTCGCGATGCCATCGACATGAAACGAACCATGATATTTGTGGTTTTAGCAGTTGTTCCGACACTACTGTTTGGCATGTGGAATGTAGGGTATGAGCATTATTTGTCCTTTGGCCAGCATCCTGATGTTCTGACAAACTTTCTCTATGGTCTGGGAAAAGTACTTCCTATTATCATTGTATCGTACGGTGTGGGACTGGGGATTGAGTTTTTGTTTGCACAAATCAGGCATCACGAAGTAAATGAGGGATATCTTGTTACGGGAATTCTGATTCCACTGATTGTACCACCCGATATTCCTTTATGGGAACTGGCTATTGCCGTTGCCTTTGCTGTAATTTTCGCGAAAGAAGTGTTTGGCGGCACAGGTATGAATGTCTTTAATCCTGCACTTACAGCCCGTGCTTTTCTTTTCTTTGCCTATCCGGGAAACATGTCCGGCGAAAAAGTATGGATTGCCGACAAATTAGACAGCTTTTCAGGTGCCACTCCGCTGGGACAGGCCATGATTGGAAATTTTCATAACTTCCCGTCTCCCCACGATATGTTTTTTGGTTTCATCCCCGGCTCTGTGGGCGAGACATCAACCTTTTTAATCCTGATTGGCGGATTGTTTTTGTTAATAACAGGTATCGCCAGTTGGCGGATTATGCTTTCGGTCTTTGCCGGAGGCCTGCTGATGGGTTTTATTTTTAACCTGTGGGGAGCCAACCAGTACATGGAGCTGCCGGCCTGGGAGCACATGATTATGGGCGGATTTGCCTTTGGGGCAGTCTTCATGGCTACTGATCCGGTAACTTCGGCGCAAACCACAAAAGGAAAGTACTATTATGGTTTCCTTATCGGGATGCTGGCGATTTTAATCAGGGTTTTCAATCCGGCCTACCCCGAAGGGATGATGCTGGCCATTCTGCTAATGAATGTGTTTGCACCTTTGATTGACCACATCATTGTGAAATCGAATATTAAGAAACGTTTAAAAAGAGCCAAAGTAGTGCTCGCTGAATAAGAAAAAAAGGGAATTATGTATTCAAACCGATATATTTTCACATACGCAGCCGTTCTCGTTATTGTGGCAGCCGCCCTGCTTTCACTGGCCGCTATGCTGCTGAAACCATTTCAGGAACGAAACCTGGCTATCGAAAAAATGCGCGGTATTCTGACATCGGCTCAGGTTACCCAAGCCAATGCAAGTAACGCCATACCGCTTTTTAATAAGTACATTGTTAAGGAGTTAGTTATCGACTCTAAGGGGAATGTACTGAATTCTTATACCAAATCTCCCAAAGAAGATGCCCCGGCCTTTAAATTGAATTTGAAAGAAGAGCTATACAACAAATCGCAGAAAAGACCCTATAAACTACCACTATATATTGCAGAAAAAGATGGCAAAACAATCTATATCATTCCCATGCGAGGCACCGGATTGTGGGGGCCGATTTGGGGAAATATAGCACTCACTTCTGATTTTAAAAGAGTAATAGGAGTATTTTTTGACGATAAAGAAGAAACACCCGGTCTGGGTGGTGAGATTGCCAAACCAAAATTTCAAAACGAGTTTATAGGCAAGACCATTTTTGATGATAACGGCAATTTTACTTCCATCAAAGTGGTAAAGGGCGGCGTGATTAAACTTCCTGAAGCGCAGCGTATTCACGGTGTGGACGCTCTTTCTGGCGCTACGCTTACCAGCAATGGTGTGAATGATATGTTACGTAATGTTTTGAAAAGTTATTTACCTTATATAAAGAATCACAGATAAGATTTAAACTATGAGTACAGAAAAAACAGAACGGGAAGCTATATTCTCTCCCAAAAACGTAAAACTGCTTACCGGGCCGCTAAACCTGAACAACCCGATTACGGTTCAGGTTCTCGGGATTTGTTCCGCCCTTGCGGTAACAGTTAAGATGAAGCCCGCTATTGTGATGGCTTTAGCTCTGATGGTCGTTACGGCTTTCTCCAATCTTCTGGTATCCTTTTTACGAAATGGCATCCCCGCAAGAATACGGATTATCGTTCAGCTTGTAATTGTTTCCGTGTTGGTTATCCTGGTTGACCAGCTACTGAAAGCTTTTGTTTTCGATGTAAGCAAACAGCTTTCCGTATATGTCGGACTTATTATTACTAACTGTATCATTATGGGGCGGTTAGAGGCTTTTGCTATGGCGAACAAACCCTGGCCGTCATTTTTGGATGGTATTGGAAACGGATTGGGTTATGGCCTTCTTCTTATCATTGTAGCTTTTTTCAGAGAGTTGCTCGGTTCGGGAACTCTTTTCGGCTTTCAGGTAATTCCTCAAAGCCTGTACAATGCAGGTTATGTGAATAACGGGATGATGATACTGCCTCCTATGGCACTTATTACCATTGGTGTCATCATTTGGGTACAACGTTATTATAACAGATCATTAATCGAGAAATAGCCAAATTTTAAAATAACAGACTATGCATGAAATAATTAACATATTTGTCAAGTCAATTTTTATTGACAACATGATATTTGCCTATTTCCTGGGCATGTGTTCCTATCTCGCTGTCTCCAAAACCGTTGATACTTCGGTGGGGCTTGGCGCTGCCGTCATTTTTGTCCTCGGCATCACTGTACCGGTAAACTATTTGCTAAACATATATGTCTTAAAACCCGGTGCATTGGCATGGATCGATCCGGCTTTCGCCAAAGTGGATTTGAGTTTTTTAAGTTTTATCATTTTCATTGCTGTTATCGCAGCTATCGTTCAGCTGGTGGAAATGGTTGTTGAGAAATTTTCGCCCTCCCTGTATAATTCACTGGGAATCTTTCTCCCCCTGATTGCTGTAAACTGTGCCATTTTGGGCGGTTCATTATTTATGCAACAGCGTGATTACCAAAATCTTGGACAAGCTACCGCTTTCGGGATAGGCTCTGGTGTTGGCTGGTTTCTTGCCATTGTAGCTATTGCGGCCATTCGCGAAAAAATTCGTTACTCAAAAGTTCCGCCGGCCTTGCGGGGAATAGGCATTACATTTATCCTAACAGGCCTTATGAGTATTGCCTTTATGAGTTTTATGGGAATTAAATTATAAAACAACAGAGAAGATGACCATTATATCAATAGGTACCGGCAGCATAATGCTGTTAAGTATCGCCGTTTTTTTGATTATTACACTAATCCTTGTGGGAATTTTAGTTTTTGCGCAAGCGAAGTTAATGCCAAAAGGGAAAGTAAAAATCAAAATTAATGATGAAAAAGAGTTGGAAATCAATCCCGGTTCTACCCTGCTTTCGACCCTTGCTAATGAAAAAATCTTTCTGCCTTCGGCCTGTGGCGGAGGCGGAACCTGTGGCATGTGCAAAGTGCAGGTAAACTCCGGCGCAGGGAGTATTCTGCCTACGGAAAAAGGATTTTTCACCCGAAAAGAACAAATGCAAAATTGGCGCCTCGGATGCCAGGTGAAAGTCCGCGAAAACCTGGACATCAACGTACCACCCGAAATATTCGGTATTAAAAAATGGGAATGTGAGGTGGTCTCCAACCACAACGTGGCCACCTTTATCAAAGAATTTGTGGTAAAGCTTCCGGAAGGTGAACACATGGCTTTTCGTTCAGGTGGTTATATCCAGATTGATGTACCAAAAATAGAAGTGGATTTCAAAAATATGGATATTGAGGAAGAATATCGCAGCGATTGGGATCATTTCAAGATGTGGGATTTAAAAATGAAAAATCCGGAACCCATTTACAGGGCTTATTCTATGGCCAACCATCCCGCCGAAGGCAACATTATCATGCTCAATATCCGTATTGCCACCCCGCCCTGGGATCGCAAACGAAATGGCTTTATGAAAGTGAACCCGGGGATATGCTCCTCGTACGTCTTTTCCAGAAAACCGGGGGATAAGGTAACCATCTCCGGCCCTTACGGTGAATTCTTTATTAAAGATACCGAACGTGAGATGATGTTTATCGGTGGTGGTGCCGGCATGGCGCCCATGCGTTCCCATATTTTTCACCTCTTTAATACCGAGCATACCGACCTCAAAGCAACCTTCTGGTATGGCGGGCGTTCACTAAAAGAGCTTTTCTATGTGGATC
>WFNG01000202.1 GCA_015488735.1 Bacteroidales bacterium
AACACACCGGCTGCATTGATAACTTCAAAAAAATGGCCTTCCGAAGTGGAAGCATCACCAATGGTTCCGAAAGCCACTTCACGACCTTTATTACTGAATTTGGTTTGTTTTTGAAATGATTTTTCGTTTTTGAAAAGTTTGGAAGCCAGCGCCAGTCCCAGCAACCGCGGCATTTGGCTGGCGGTGGGAGAGGAGTCGGGGGCACTGTTTTTCTGTTTGGTCAGATATTTCCATTCTCCTTTTTCATCCAGGCTACGACTGGCAAAGTGGTTATTCATCAAACGTCCGCCATGGGCCGGATTGGCTTCCATATCGGTATCGCCGTAAAGCTGGGCAAAAAACTCCTCCAATGTCATCATGCCGGAAGCAAACATAAAAGTTTGGTCGCGGTAATATCCCGAACGCCAGTCGCCATTCTCAAATACCCTTGCCATAGCGAGTTGCGGTATTTCTTTCCCATCCCCGAAAATACCAAACTTGGCTTTTCCGGTAAGTACTTCGCGTCTTCCCAAAAGGCTTGCTTGCCGGCTTTCGCAAGCTGTGCGGTAATCGTTTAAAATTTCTTCTTTGGATAAATTCAGGGAGGTATATTTAATTTCAGATTCCTTCATTTGATATCATTTTTGCCTTGCAAAGATAAAAATTAAAATGATTCTAAATAACGTATGAACAAATGCCTCCCTGCACACCGGCAGTTAATATTAAAATAGGGCTGATTAGTAATTTGTGCGAAATGGATACGGAATTTATGGCCGGAATCTGCTTATGAAATATATGTATATTTGAAAACGTAAAATCATTCTAAAGGAAAGTTCACAATGAAAAAAAGGATTTTGATTATAGGCGGAGGATTTGGTGGAATTACCACCATGCATGCTTTAAAAAAACATGTGGGGCATGATGCAGAGGTAGTTTTAATTGATTACAGAGCAAACACCTTAAATAAGCCCAGGTTACCCGACGTTGCTTTAAAGGGCGAGAGTGTTGAACATGCCCGCTTCCTCATGAAAAACGCCGTTAAACATGATGGCTACCTGCTTATTCAGGAAACGGTACAAAGAATAGATCCTGTAATGAAGAAAGTATATCTGAAAGAGGGCGGCATAGAACCTTACGATTATCTGGTATTGGCTCCCGGTGTGAAAAAATATTATTCAGGGATTGAAGGCTTCAGAGAATATGGCTATTCGGTTTGTGATGATGTCCAGGCACCTCGTCTTTGGCGTAATTTACAGACTTTTAAAGGCGGGCCTGTTTTTATAGGTTCCATGCCTTACCGGTCAGGAACCCGGGTAAATGCGCCTAAATTATTGGCGCCATGTGAAGGCCCGGTTGGTGAAGTAATGTTTATGTTAAAAGAATTTTTGGCTAAAAAGGGAATTGGTGAAATAAGCCCTGTAACAGCTTTTAGCCCTGCTAAAATATTTTTTGAAGATGTGGGAGAAAAAGTAAGAAACAGTGTAGGCGAAATAATGAAACAAGAAGGAATTGGGCTTATTACCGAAAAAATTGTGAAAAAAATTGATGCTGAAAAAATTTATTTTAAGGATGGAACCAGCGAAGCATGTGCATTGGCCATAATTTTGCCGGAATACAAACCCTATGATTTTGTGGTGGATTCGGGATTGGGTGATGAAGCCGGTTTTATACCCACCGATGAACAAATGAGGCATCTGGATTATCCTGAAATCTTTGCTGTGGGTGATGCTACCTCGCTGTCTGTGCCAAAATTGGGGCATATCGCCGTATTGCAAGGAGATATTGCTGCAAAAGCCATTGCCCTTGATTTAGGAAAAAAAATAGAAATTCCTGAGTTTGAACCAGCAGTATTGTGTATTATGGAGCGGGCAAACCTGCAAGCCACAATGATTTATTCCAATGTATTGTATAAAGGTAAGCTCGATGAAACATTGAATGGTCCAATGGCCTTTATGATGAAATGGAGTTTTGACTTTTATTATAACTTTACCAGAGGTCATATGCCACCTGATTTTGCAGAGAAACTGCTGGTCAACTACCTAAATAAAAGAAAGTAGATGAGATAAAATACATATTCTACACCAGCATTTGATAATATTCTGAATTTTTGAAAAAACAATACGAACATGAAAACAAAACCGGATTTTTTGAACAAACATGGTAAGCTGAAAAACAGCATTTACGAAGTAAAGTTGAAAGAACTGCAAATAGAACTGGTAAAGCTTCAGGAGTGGGTAAAAGCCAAGGGTGAGAAGGTTGTTGTCATCTTCGAGGGGCGCGATGCGGCGGGAAAAGGAGGCGTCATAAAACGCATCACTGAGCGGCTTAATCCGCGTGTGGCACGGGTTGTGGCTTTGGGTATTCCTACCGAAAAGGAAAAGACCCAATGGTATTTTCAGCGGTACGTTCCGCATTTGCCGGCAGCCGGCGAGATGGTTTTGTTTGATCGTTCATGGTACAACCGTGCCGGCGTGGAGCGCGTCATGGGTTTTTGTACGAATGACGAATACTGGGATTTTCTGAGAGCCTGTCCCAATTTTGAGAAAATGCTTATCCGGGCGGGAATTAAAATCATCAAATACTGGTTCTCCGTGAGCGAAGAAGAGCAGGAAAAACGTTTCCAGGCTCGCCTCGAAGACCCGACCAAACGTTGGAAACTCAGCCCAATGGATATAAAATCCAGAGGAATGTGGGTGGATTATTCCAAAGCCAAAGATGATATGTTTTCCTATACCGATACAAAAATATGTCCCTGGTACGTGGTCAATGCCGATGACAAAAAGCGGGCACGGCTCAATACCATTCATCACTTGCTAAACCTTATTCCTTACGAAGATCTGACTCCCAAACCCATGGATTTACCTCCCCGGCAGAAAGAAAAAGGTTACGTTCGTCCTCCCATGCAGGAACAGACTTTTGTCCCGGATATTTTTGAAGGGAATAGTTAATTATTTTTTATTCCGACTTAATATATTGTTAACTAATATGTTGTGTGGATAATAATTGCTGTCATTCTCTAAATTATTAAATATTTTTCCAAAAATATTTGTTTTGTTCAAAAAACGAATATATTTGTCCCCACAATATGAAGCAAAATAATACATATCCGTTTTTCATTGAACAACATCCCGTTGTAACGGAAATGCTTTATATTTTTATTTCTCCCAGGAACACCAGGCCCCCCTTCGGGGTATAATATTTTAGCGGGGTTCCGTACCCTGCCTTTTTCGGTTTACCATAATTTATTCATTTTTCAAAGTTTAGTTTTATTATGCAAGTTGCTGTTAAAGTGGCTGATATCAGTCATGAAGTATATGCAGAGGAAATCTGTACCATGATTGAGAAGGCTGCCAAACAAAGGGGCACCGGAATAGCCAAAAGGAAGCCTGAATACATTCGTGAAAAGATTCATAAAGGAAACGCTGTCATCGCGTTGGCAGGGGACAAAGTCGTTGGATTTTGCTATATAGAAAGCTGGGAAAACCGAAAATTTGTCGCCAATTCCGGGCTGATTGTTCATCCCGATTATCGTAAAACAGGACTGGCTAAGGATATCAAATCAAAGATATTTGAACTATCGCGGAAAAAATTTCCCCAGTCCAGAATCTTTGGTATCACCACCAGCCTGGCCGTTATGAAAATAAATTCCAGCCTGGGATACCAGCCGGTAACATTCTCGGAACTTACCGCTGATGAAACCTTTTGGAAAGGTTGCCAAAATTGCACAAATTACGATATCCTCGTGCGAACCAACCGGAAAATGTGTTTGTGTACCGGCATGGTGTGTAATCCGTCAAATCAGGCTGAATCCCAGAACCATAAAAAGAAAAACGGCTCCTGGAATTATTTTAAGAAATTCCTAAAAAGCCAAAGTGAGCATTTTCCCATGAAAAGTTCATTGTATCCCAAAATCAGTAAGATTTTACATAAATAAACATTCATGATTAAATGATTATTGAATCAAAAAGGGAAATGATTATTTACCCCGGTAGGGGTAAAATATTCTTAGCCCCGGGTTTCAACCCGGGGTGATGAAAAAAATTTACGCAGCGTTTTGGCGTGATTTTCGATGGCGAAGCCGAAAATCATGACAAAACATAAAATATTAAATATCAAAAGAATACAAAATCATAAACAGATGAAAAAGAAAAAAGTATTGCTGGCCTTTAGCGGCGGCCTCGACACCTCTTATTGCGTCAAATATTTCATTCACGAGAAAGAACTGGAAGTACATACTGCTATCGTAAATACCGGTGGTTTTTCGGAAGATGAACTTCTACAAATTGAAAAACATGCCTACCATCTGGGTGCCAAAACCCACAAATCCATTGATGGAACCGGAGATTTTTACGAGCACATTGTAAAATATCTCATCTTTGGTAATGTCCTGAAAAACAACACATACCCATTGTCGGTAAGTGCCGAACGTATCTTCCAGGCCAAAGCGCTGGCAGAATATGCCAAAGCTATCAAAGCCGATTATATTGCTCATGGCAGTACCGGTGCCGGAAATGACCAGATTCGGTTCGACCTTGTTTTTCAGCTAATTGCCCCTGAACTGGAAATCTTAACCCCGGTGAGAGACCAGGTGTTAAGTCGTCGTGCAGAAATTGATTATTTGGCGGAAAAGGGGATAAACAGTAGTTGGGAAAAGTTGAAGTATTCCCTTAACAAAGGCTTGTGGGGAACAAGCATTGGCGGAAAAGAGACCCTGACTTCCAACGAACCGCTCCCCGAAGAGGCTTTTCCTTCCAAAGCGGCAAAAACAGAACCGGAAACCATGACCATCGGTTTTAAAAAAGGAGAGATAACAACCCTGAACGGGAAAAAGATAAACCCAGTGAAAGCCATTCAGCTTATTGACCTGAAAGCATCGGAATACGCTATTGGTCGCGACATGCACACCGGCGATACCATCATCGGTATTAAGGGAAGAATCGGCTTTGAAGCAGCTGCGGCTTCGGTGATTATCAAAGCACATCATGTACTGGAAAAACACACGCTGAGCAAATGGCAGCTTCACTGGAAAGAGCAACTCGCTAACTGGTACGGTATGTTTATCCACGAGGCAAAATATTTTGAACCCGTCATGCGCAACATCGAAAATTTCCTCACGGATACCCAGAAATTTGTTTCCGGAGAAGTGACCGTTGTATTATATCCGTATCATTTTGAGGTACAGGGAATCACATCAGAACACGATCTCATGCATTCCGGTTTTGGCGATTATGGCGAAATCAATAAAGCCTGGACGGGCGATGACATAAAGGGCTTTGTCAAGATCATGGCCAACTCCATGAAGATTTATCAAAATGTAAACGGCGAGTTATGATACAAGTTGGAATTGTTGGCGGAACAGGTTACGTAGCCGGAGAGTTGCTGCGGCTGTTGATGTATCACCCGGAAGTTAACCTCCGGTTTGTTTACAGCCATTCGCACGCGGGGAAGCAAATAAAAAGCGTCCACGAAGACCTCTTTATGCTGGACGGATTTACGTTTTCGGAAGAAGTCAGCACAGATGCGGATGTGGTTTTCCTTAGCCTGGGACATGGGAATTCCACGAAATTCCTCCGGGATCATACCTTCTCTCCCAAGACAAAAATCATAGACCTGAGCAATGATTTCCGGCTAAAAGAAAACAACCATCTCGGCGGAAGAAAATTTGTTTACGGACTAACAGAAAAGAACAGCAAAGCCATCGCAGCAGCTGAAAATATAGCCAACCCCGGATGTTTTGCCACGGCCATTCAGTTGGGATTGCTGCCTTTGGCCCATGAAAAGATTTTGCAGGATGATATTCACATCCATGGAATTACCGGCTCTACCGGGGCCGGCAGAGGGCTCTCGGAGACTGCCCATTTTAGCTGGCGTAACAACAATGTTTCCGTTTACAAACCTTTTGTACATCAGCATCTTGGAGAGATAAGTGAAACATTGACTTATGAACAACCTGATTTTCAAGGGGGTGTAAACTTTATTCCCATGCGGGGAAATTTTACCAGAGGCATCCTGACCACGATGTACACTCAATGCAATTTGTCGCAGCAGGCACTTGAACAGCTTTACAAGAACTATTATGCCGATAGTATTTTCACAAAAGTGAGCAGCTATCCTATCCATCTGAAACAGGTGGTCAATACCAATTTCTGTTTGCTCCACGTGGAAAAACACGGTAACAAGGCATTAGTTGTTTCCGCCATCGATAATCTTTTAAAAGGAGCGGCAGGCCAGGCAGTGGAAAATATGAACCTTATGTTTGGCCTGGCTCAGGATACAGGCCTCAAATTGAAGCCAAGTTATTTTTGAACCTCCTGCTTTTGCATAAAAACAAATGAATATCAATTAATTATAGAATTATAAACAGATGAAAAAAACGAAAATCGCCCTCATTGGTGCCGGGAACCTCGGGATGGCCATCATCAAAGGATTGCTGGCATCCTCTCAAAATGATAAAATTGAAATTATTGCCACAAAGCGTAAATTATCTGATATACCATTAATTGAAAGTAAAAATCTCACTTTTACTCAAGATAATATTCTGGCCGTGAAAGAGGCCGATGTGGTAATTTTTTCGGTACAACCCGGGCAGTTTCCCAAGGTGGTGGATCAGGTGAAATCCTTTCTCAAAGGAAAAGTTCTG
>WFNG01000203.1 GCA_015488735.1 Bacteroidales bacterium
CACCTGTTACGGCAATAATGTTAATTTTGTTGAAAAAACATAAACAGATGAACCGCTTTACGCTTATTCTTGCTATACTTCTGACACTCAATCTGGCGGCAACAGCACAAGATCAGATAGTCATCCAGTCAAAAAATTTATCTAAACCGGATACGGTGTGGATATTTACGCCTTCCGGTAACGCAAACATCACACATAAAAGTTTTCCGGTGGTTTACCTGCTTCACGGTTGGAGCGGAAATTATAAACAATGGAATCATATTATTGATTGCCAGGCTTATGCGGATAAATACCAGTTTATCATTGTCTGTCCCGATGGCTTATACGATTCGTGGTATATCAATAGTCCTGCCATCAGGGGAAGCCAATATGCTGATTTCTTCTTTAACGATTTGATGCCGCTTATTTCGGGGAAATACCCTGTGGATAAAAACGATTTGTTCATCACCGGACTAAGCATGGGAGGCCACGGTGCGTTATATCTTTTCGAGCAAAAACCTGGTCTGTTCCGAAGTGCGGGAAGCACCAGCGGTGTATTGGATTTGAGTAGCAGCAGAAACAGTTACCGGATAAAAAATCTCCTCGGGTTAACCGGAAATGCAAAATCGGATTCGCTGTTGTTAAGGAAGTATTCAGTCATTGGAAACATCCGGAAAATTGCCGCTTCGGGAAAGGAAATTATTTTCAGTTGTGGCACGGAAGATCCTTTTTATAAAGTCAACAATGCGTTTAGGAAGGCCTGTGATCAGTCAGGAGTAAAAGCTATTTATATTTCGGCACCCGGAACACACAATTATGCCTTTTGGCATTTTTCCATAAAATATCATTTCGATTTCTTCAAATCACTGGTTCCCGACAGCAGTGTTTTGACGAGAAAAATAGCCGATGCGGATATTTTGTCCCCCACAAGAAAAAATGCCCGTTTTATCAAAAACCACGGGATTAAACTTCAACAGGTTGCCGTGGACGTGGGGGATAAACGGTTTATCATCAATGTGTTTACCAAAAAAGGAAAACGGAAACAGAAATTCATTGTCGTTCACGATTCGGAAGATGCCGCTTTTGACACGGGCCTTCGTGCCATTAAACACGGCGGAACTTTTATCGCCCTTGAGAATAATGAAAACCGTTCGCTTTATTCATACGGCAGCCCGAAAAGCTCTGTACATCAGGACCCCAATCGGATGTTTAACAAAGACAATCGGTACTGGCCTGTGGCCCAAAAAATTATTGAGTTGCTGAAGGCTTCACCGAAAGAACTCATTTTTGCCTTGCACAACAACAAACCGGGTGGGAATTTTATTTTGGATACCATCGCTACCTGGAAAAATATTTCCATTTTATCAGACAAAGATCCGGACAAAAGAAGTTTAATCTGGATTCCTTTTTCTCAGCCCGAACCCGACCAAAAACTTGCCAAAGAGATTTCATTTTACAAAAGAAAGGGCCTGAACGTGGTGTATGAATATGTCCCGCAAAGTGAGCGGGGCGATGGTTCTCTGTCGGTTTATTCCTCCCAGCACAATATCCCGTACAGAAATATTGAGGTGGAAGCAGGTGTCAGGGGAGACCGGAAAAGCGAATTGAAAAGCCGCCGGAAACAATTAAAATATTTGAAAGCTGTACGAAAATCGGGGACGACCCTATAATCCTGGGTTTGAGACATGACTTGCTTACGGTTATAAGTATTAATCAGTGAAAGATCTCACAAAAGTTTCCGGTGTTAATACCCCAATTTCACTTTTGTTATAATCTTTCACATTTCGTGTAACAATGACTTCTATTTCTCCGTAATTCATTGCGGCATAGTTTTGTAAGGCATCTTCAAAGTCTTTGAATCCTGAATTTAGTGCTTTTTCAATGACAAATCTGTCCATTTTCAGAACATGTGTGATGGTCAATAATTGCTTTATTTTTTCAATAACTTTCTCATGCTTTGCCGTCCTGCGTAATAAATAGTAAGTATTGCTAATAATTACCGGTGTAATGAATCCGGTTATGCG
>WFNG01000204.1 GCA_015488735.1 Bacteroidales bacterium
CCTTTAATATTTTTACAAAATATCACCGGTTTTATTGTAGGAAAAGAGTTTGAACGTAAAGGCATTGCCCGCGACGGAGCCAAAATGGTACATGCTGTCGCCAACACCAATGTTCCGAAATTTACCGTAATTTTTGGTGGTTCGTTTGGTGCCGGTAACTATGGAATGGCTGGACGGGCTTACGATCCGCGCCTATTATTTATGTGGCCCAATGCCAAAATTTCGGTCATGGGTGGTGAGCAGGCGGCTACCGTATTGGAAACGGTCAAAAAAGATCAGTACAAAGCCATGGGAAAAGTGATGCCTCCGGAAGAGGCTGAAAAGCTCCGCCGGCCCATTCTTGAAAAATACGAACGGGAAGGGGCAGCGTTATACAGTACTTCACGCCTTTGGGACGACGGTATTATCGACCCGGTGGATACGCGCAAGATGCTTGCCATGGGAATAGCCATGTCGCTGAATAAAAAATATCCTGAACAGCAGTATGGGATTTTCAGGATGTAAAAAGAGGAAGTTATAACCCTGTATTTTACAAAAAATATGTATTTTTGTAAAGTAGTATTTTACAAATTGTATGTAAAATTGTAAAGTAGAAGAATAAAGA
This sequence comes from Bacteroidales bacterium, assembly GCA_015488735.1. GTDB lineage: Bacteria > Bacteroidota > Bacteroidia > Bacteroidales > F082 > Sulfidibacterium. Next base: position 605 of record WFNG01000204.1, read on the forward strand.
TCTGATTTTCCATGTTTTTTAAAAGAAAACAATATGATGTACTAAAGAAATTGCTTGACGACAGGCAGGTCATCGTATTGACCGGAATGCGCCGTGTGGGTAAAACAACCTTGATGCAGCAACTGTTTGATGAGTTGGACAGTGACAACAAGGCGTATTTTGACATGGAGAATCCTTTGGAACAACTCATTTTTGATGAAGTTGATTTCAATAATATATGGCATAATCTGAAACAGTTTGGTATTGTCAAAGAGGGGAAAGCCTTCCTCTTTATAGATGAAATACAGCTTGCCCCTCATGTTGTAAAAGCCATAAAATATCTTTACGACCATTATGATGTTAAGTTTATGGTTACCGGTTCGAGTAGCTTTTACTTAAAAAATCTTTTTCCCGAAAGTCTTGCCGGTCGAAAATTTATCGTCGAACTATACCCGCTGGATTTTGAAGAGTTTATGGTTTTTAAAGGCTTGCCTCTGCCAGTTGCTCATACTTTTAAAGAAAAAGCAAGTCTGAAAAGTAAAGTGCTTTTTGAGAAATATAAAATGTACTATAAAGAATACCTCGAGTATGGCGGGTTCCCACAGGTGGTGTTGGCAGAAAAACCGGAGGATAAAAAGCGTTTACTTCGGGATATTTTCACTTCTTATTTTGAAAAAGATGTGAAGTCACTGTCTGACTTCCGGCATATTAATGGATTCAGAGATTTGATTTTGTTGCTGATGAAACGGACAGGTTCAAAGCTGGATATTTCTAAAATTGCCTCTGTACTTGGCCTTTCCAGGCCGACGGTGTATTCCTATTTATCGTTTCTTGAGCAAACGTATTTTGTTTCACTTGTAAAACCCTATTCGGGAAGCATTGACAAAGAACTTGGCGGTGCCGCGAAAGTTTACATTTGTGATTCGGGTTTCGTGAATATGTTTGCAAAAGTTGATGAGGGAAACCTTTTCGAAAATACCGTTTTTAATGACCTGAAAACATCGGGTAAAATCAACTATTATCAAAACAGAAGCGGCTCGGAAATTGATTTTATCTTTCCGGAAAAAAGTATCGCTTTGGAAGTGAAAAACAAAGCCATAAAGCAGCATGTTCAAAAACTGGAGAGGCTTTCCAAAACATTAAATTTGAATGAATATTATGTGATATCCAAAGAATTTTCACAAGAACAAAATGTAATTTTGGCAATGAATCTTTAAAAATGAAATTATACAAAACCATACTCGTCAGTCAGAAAAACGGAATCCGGGAGGTTATCCTGAACCGACCGGATGTGCACAATGCCATGAACGAGCTGATGATTCATGAGCTGACCGATGCTTTCGGGCGGGTTGTCGATGCAGATAAACCGCCACGGCTGGTTGTTTTGCGTGGTAATGGAAAGTCTTTTTGTGCCGGCGCCGACCTGAATTATATGAAAGGTATTGCCGCTTTTGGATTTGAAGAAAATGTGGAAGATGGAAAGCGGCTGGCAGCACTGTTTCGTTCGGTTTACGAATGTCCTGTGCCGACGATGGCGGTGGTTCACGGTGCTGCTTTTGGTGGTGCCAACGGCCTGCTGGCTGCGTGTGATATGGTGATAGCAGCCGAGGATACGAAATTTGCTTTCAGCGAAGTTAAATTAGGTATTTCGCCCGCGACAATCAGCCCTTTCGTTATCCGGCGGATAGGAGAGTACGGTGCCCGCGAGCTGATGTTGACAGGAAAACGATTTACAGGAAAAGAAGCCGAAAAATGGCATTTGATTAACCATGCAGTTCCCACGGAGCAACTGGAAGAAAAATTTCAGGCATTGACAAATGAAATTATGACAGCTGCACCTGCCGCCGTCAGGGAGACCAAAAAGCTGATAACGCAAATCGTTCAAAATCAAAACCTGAATAAAAATATTGAATTTACTGCCCAGCTGATTGCCCGGCTGCGTGCAGCGGATGAAGGACAGGAAGGGATGGCTGCGTTTTTGGAAAAAAGAAAACCCAATTGGGTAACCGGACGAAAACCAAAAAAATAACACTGAAATTGTTATGAAGATATTCAAAAAAATACTCATTGCCAACCGTGGAGAAATTGCTGTTCGTGTGATAAAATCAGCACAAAAACTGGGTATTCAGACGGTGGCAGTTTATTCTGAAATCGATGAAGATGCCCTGCACGTACAGATGGCTGATGAAGCCTATTGCCTTGGTAAAGAAGAGCTGAACGACACTTACCTGAATGTGGATAAAATAATGGCCACCGCCAAAGAGGCCGGTTGCGATGCCCTGCATCCGGGTTATGGCTTTTTGTCAGAGAGTCCGTTGCTCGTGGAGGCCTGCAAAAAATCCGGTATCACATTTATAGGCCCGCATCTGGAAGCTATCCGCTTGATGGGAAATAAAATTGAAGCCCGTGCTTTTGTAAAAAAGCTGAATATTCCCATGACCGCGGGAATTACCGGTACCCCGAAAGAACTACTTAAAAAAGCACATGAGATTCCTTTTCCCCTTCTTGTGAAAGCAGCTGCAGGTGGAGGTGGGAAAGGCATGCGTATCGTTCGCGAAGGAGATGATCTGAAAGAGATTCTGGAATCCACTTCGCGTGAAGCCAAAAATTATTTCGGCGATGGCACCATTTACATTGAAAAGTACGTTGAAGAACCCCGCCATATCGAAATCCAGGTGCTGGGAGATAACTTTGGGAACGTGGTGCATCTTTTTGAGCGCGAGTGCACTATCCAGCGCCGCTATCAAAAGATTGTTGAAGAATCGCCTTCACCCACGTTGACGGAAGAAATACGTCAAAAAATGGGAGCTTCGGCCGTGAGCATTGCGCGCGCGGCAAAATACAACAGTGCCGGAACCATCGAATTTCTTGTGGACAAAGACCTGAATTACTATTTCCTCGAAATGAATACCCGTATTCAGGTGGAACATCCGGTTACCGAGATGGTTACAGGTGTTGATTTGGTAGAAGAACAAATACTGGTTGCGGCCGGCAATCCTTTGCGCCTGAAACAGGAAGCCCTTTCGCAAAACGGCCATGCCATCGAATGCCGGATTTATGCCGAAGATCCGTTAAACAACTTTCTTCCTTCTCCGGGGAAAATAAGCCTTTATCACGAGCCCGTGGGTGCCGAGATTCGTGTGGACACCGGCATTACCGGGCCTTGTATTATTCAGAGTATTTTCGATCCTATGATCAGCAAAATGGTCGTTTGGGGCGAAGATCGTTCTGTGGCTTTGGAAAAAAGTATCACCGCTTTAAAAAATTATCAGATTCACGGAATCAGTACCAACATCACTTATCTTTTATATCTTTTGCAGCATCCCGATTTGAAAGAAAATAAAATTTCCACCGGCTTTTGTGATCAACATACCCATGAAATTCTTCAGAATATTCAAACGGCAAAAGACAAGCAGGGTTATGATATCGCCGGGCTGGCTTTTTTGTTGTATGATTTGAGTCGCAACAAAATACATCGTGCTGCTAATGTTTGGGAAGCGTTGGGATATTGGCGAAACCAGATGAATATTTCCCTTATGGTGGAGGGAAATGAGATGGAAATACGTCTTCTGAAAACTACCGGCGAGAAATATGTTTTTGAGACCAACCATAAGACGTATGATATTTTTCTGCATTCCATTGCCGATAATGAAGTAGAATTTCGTACCTTTCATCGCTTTTACAAAGCCGTGGTTTCGGATGGCGAAAAAGGCAGCCATTTTGTAACTTTAGAAGGCATAACTTTTGAAGTTAAACGGACAGATGAGCTTATCGCCAGTATAGAAGACCCGGTAGCAGCAGGCGGTGCTGACAAAGGCAGCCTTTTTGCTCCCATGCCGGGAAAAGTTATCAAAGTGAATGTAAAAGCCGGGGAGATGGTGAAAAGAGGAACCGTTCTGCTTGTGGTGGAAGCCATGAAAATGGAAAATAACATCGTGGCGCTTCACGATGGAGTGATTGAAAACGTAAACGTAAAAGAAGGCGAACGGGTGGATACCGATTTACAGTTGGTGAACCTCGTAGCCGAAGAAAAAGAAGATTAATTTTAAAATAATAATCAATGGATTTTGAATTATCACAGGAACAGCAAATGATTCGTCAGACTGTACGCGAATTTGCTGAAAGAGAAGTAAAACCGCGGGCACAGGAATTGGATGCCAAAGCCGAGTTCTCCTATGAGCTGACAAAAATGATTGGCGAATTGGGACTTTTCGGCATGAACCTTCCGGAAAAATATGGCGGACAGGGTCTGGATACCTTGTCATATATTATTGCCGTTGAAGAGATGGCACGTGTTGACGGTTCGCAAGCTGCTACGCTTGCCGCTCATAACTCTTTGGGAATCAGTCCTATTTATGAATTCGGGACAGAAGAACAAAAAATGAAATATCTGCCGCAGTTGTGTACCGGTGAAGGCTTGTGGAGCTTCGGACTGACCGAGCCTGGTGCCGGTTCCGATTCAAGAGGTTCAAAAACCACGGCTGTCCTCGATGGGGATGAATGGGTGGTAAACGGTTCCAAGATATTTATTACCAACGGGGCTTCCGATATTTCAAAAGGATGCACGGTGCAGGCTGTTTCGGGCGAAAAAGATGGGAAGAAACTCTTTACCACGGTTATCGTGGAAAGTGGAACACCGGGTTTTCGCCGGGTTGCCATGCATAACAAAATGATGTGGCGAGCATCCGATACTTCAGAACTTTATTTTGATGATGTACGTGTTCCCAAAGAAAATCTGCTGGGAAAAGTGGGCGAAGGCTCACATATTATGCTACACACACTTGATGGTGGAAGGCTTTCCATTGGTGCCATGGGGCTGGGACTGGCTCAGGGTGCTTTCGAGATGGCGCTGAGTTATGCACAGGAACGGAAGCAGTTTGGTAAACCACTCACCAAGTTTCAGATCAATGCTTTCAAACTGGCCGATATGGCACTGAAGATTGAGTTGGCCAGGAACCTTTTGTATAAAGCCTGCTGGCTGAAGGACAACAAGAAACCTTATTCCAAGGAAGCCGCTATGTCGAAACTCTATTGCTCTGAAATTGCACGCGAAGTAGCCGATGAGGCTGTTCAGATTCACGGCGGTTATGGTTTGATGAAAGATTATGATATCGAGCGGTTCTATCGCGACCAACGGTTGTTGCAAATCGGCGAAGGAACTTCTGAAATCCAACGGCTGGTTATTTCCCGCCAGATTGGATGTTAATGAAATAAACCAAAAATATGCATTATGAATAAAGTGGTAAAAAACGCTACGGAAGCTGTTCGCGACATTGGGGATAACATGACCCTGATGCTTGGCGGCTTCGGGCTGTGCGGTATTCCTGAAAAAACTATTCAGGCTTTGCACGACAAGGGCGTAACGGGGCTGACCTGTATTTCCAACAATGCCGGCGTCGATGATTTTGGCCTGGGGGTTTTGCTGGAACGTCATCAGATTAAGAAGATGATTTCTTCTTACGTGGGAGAAAATGCCGAGTTTGAACGGCAACTGCTTTCAGGCGAGCTGGATGTGGAGCTGAATCCGCAGGGAACGCTGGCTGAGCGGTGCCGGGCGGGAGGCGCAGGAATTCCCGCTTTCTTTGTCCCTGCCGGCTATGGGACCGAAGTGGCCGAAGGCAAAGAAGTGCGCGAGTTTAACGGTAAGATGTATCTGCTCGAAACAGCTCTTACCGCTGATTTTGCCCTGGTGAAAGCCTGGAAGGGCGATACCGCCGGCAACCTGATTTACCGCCATACGGCCAACAACTTTAACAACATGATGGCTATGGCCGGAAAAATTACCATCGCTGAAGTGGAAGAGCTGGTACCTGCCGGGGAACTGGATCCCAACTGTATCCACACTCCCGGTATCTTCGTCCAGCGTATCTTCCAGGGCAATAATTACGAAAAACGAATTGAATTCGCTACAACGAGAGATTAAAAATTACATAATGTTTCACGCAAAGACCGCAAAATATTAAATCGCAAAGACCGCAGAGATGCATGAAAATGATATTTCATATCAATGTATTGGAGCTGCTATTGAAGAATAATATTCACAGAATTGTGAACAACTTGTAATCTTTGCGCTTTTTGCGTAGCATTTTGCGTTCTTTGCGTGAAAAAAAATATTAATGAATTTGTTTTAGAACAAAGATTAATCATAAAATATAACATCATGAGTTTAGACAAAAACGGTATTGCCAAAAGAATTGCTCAGGAGCTGAAAGATGGTTATTACGTTAACCTGGGCATCGGTATTCCCACATTGGTAGCCAATTTCATTCCGGAAGGAGTAGAAATGGTATTGCAATCGGAAAACGGTCTGCTCGGCATTGGCCCTTTTCCTGCCAAAGACGAATTGGATGCAGACCTCATTAACGCGGGAAAACAGACGGTTACTTATACCAAAGGAGCTGCTTTTTTCGACTCGGCTACAAGCTTTGCCATGATTCGCGGCGGCCACATCGACCTCACCGTGCTGGGTGCTTTTCAGGTTAACAGCAGAGGCGATATTGCCAGCTGGAAAATTCCCGGTAAAATGGTTAAAGGCATGGGTGGCGCCATGGATTTGGTGGCATCGGCCAAGAATATTATTGTTGCCATGACGCATACCGACCGTAAAGGAAATCCGAAGTTGCTGAATGAATGTGATCTGCCTTTAACAGGAGTCAGCTGTGTAAAAAGGATTGTTACCGATTTAGCCGTAGTAGATGTTACTCCCCAAGGATTTAAACTAATAGAACGTGCTCCGGGCGTAAGTGTGGAGGAGATTGTGGAGAAAACCGAGGCACCGCTGTTGGTTGAAGGTGATATTCCTGAAATGAAAGTTTAATTCTTATTCACTAATATAAAATTTACTACTATGAATCAATTTTCTGATTGGGGATTTTCCCTGCTGATCTACTTCGTTGTTATTTTTGCTGTAAGTATTTTGTTGATTATTGCCCAGTGGCGTATTTATGAAAAAGCAGGACAACCGGGATGGGCCGTTCTCATTCCTTTCTACAATTTTTATGTGTTGTTAAAAATTGTGGGAAAACCAGGGTGGTGGCTTATCTGGATGTTTGTTCCCATTGCCAATGCTGTGGTAGCTATTTGGACTACCAACCTGTTGTCGAAAAGTTTTGGCAAAGGTGTTGGCTTTACTTTTGGCCTGATTCTTCTTTCAGTAATCTTTTATCCCATTCTGGGTTTTGGAAATGCAGAGTACCATGGACCAGCAAGTAAGCCGAAAACAACAGAAATCAACGTTTAGCCATTATTCTTCAGGTGCTATTAGCTTGAAGCCGACACTGTGAACATTGAGCAGCTCCACTTTGGGATCATCTTTCAGGTATTTCCTGAGCTTGGTGATGTACACATCCATGGAGCGTGCGTTGAAATAGCTGTCGTCCTGCCATATCTTATTTAAGGCAACGGATCTGTCCAGAACCTCGTTCAGATTTTCGCACAGCAACTTTAACAGCTCGGTTTCTTTGGAAGTAAGCTTATTTTCGGTTTTCCCAATCTTGAGCATTTGATAATCATAGTTGAAGACATAATCACCAAATTTATACACAGGATCCTGATGGTCATGGCCGCCTTGTTTCACACGTCGCAAAATAGCCTGTATGCGCAGTAACAATTCTTCCATGCTGAATGGTTTGGTCAGGTAATCATCTCCTCCCATTTGGAATCCCTGAATTTTATCTTCCTGCATATTTTTGGCTGTCAAAAATAACAATGGCACTTTTTTATCCAGTTTCCTGATCTCTTTTGCCAGCGTAAATCCATCCATTACAGGCATCATGACATCTAAAATGGCAAAATCAAAATTACCCTTTTTAAAAGCTTCCAGTGCTATTTTTCCGTTTTCACAAAGTGTGGCTTCAAAACCTTTGGCACCTAAATATGATTTCAAAATATTGCCCAGATTTTTATCATCTTCAGCAAGTAAAATATTAATTTTTTTATCCATGACTCATCATTTTTACGTTTGGTAAATATATGTGAAATACGGAACCTTTTTCCAGTTCCGAGTCAACTGTTATCTTTCCTTTATGCTGTTCTATAATGGCTTTTACATAGCTCAAACCAAGTCCAAAACCTTTGAAGTTGTGTATGTTGCCGGTATGTGCTCTGTAAAGTTTGTCAAATATTTTGCTTTGATTTGCTTTACTGATTCCAATTCCATTGTCGGCGATATCCACAAGAATTCCATCTTTCAGGTTTCGGGTACTAACCTCAATAACTGGTGTGCTGAGGTTGTATTTAATTGCGTTGTCGAGCATGTTCACAAAAACATTTATCATATGAACACGATCTGCAAAAATCATGCTGTTTTCTGCTTTTAGCGACAGTGTAATTTTTCCGCCTTTGTTTTCGGCATTGATTTTTTTACCATTTACTGCGTTCTGCAGAATATCGTGCAAGTTAACTTCTTCTTTATGTAGCTTTAACCGGCCGCTTTCGATGGTTGCGGAGCGCAAAATATGTTCGGCCATCGTTCTGAGTCTTTTATTTTCTTCGTCAATTACACTTACATAACTGTTGTAAACCTGGTCTGACTTTTTGACGTCTTTGTCTCTCAATGCTTCACATACCAAAGAAATAGTTGAAATAGGCGTTTTAAACTCATGGGTCATATTATTAATCAGGTCATTTTTCATTTCCGAAAGCTTCTTTTGCCTGTTGATGACCACAAGACTAAAGGTAAATGATCCGATGATAATGAAAAACAATCCCAGCGAAACAAATAAAAGTTTGTAAAGTTTCTTTAATATGAAAATGTGCTCACGTGGAAAATAGATGAGAAATTTTAATGGAAACTGAATATTGTTTCCCAGAGGAGCCAGATTATACACGTAGCTTTTGCTAAGCAATTCTGTCGGGTATTTTCCGGTCTTTTGCAGAATCATGGTATTGGATATGGGCTTGTAAATACCAAATTCAAATTTTGTTTTTATATTTCTTTCTGAAAGTGAATTTCTAACGAGAGAATCAATAAGGTTTTTGTGTTTTGCAAAGAAACTCAGATCATCGGGTTGCCTGAATTTTGAAAAAAGTTGTTGATACCGGTTGCTCAGCACCATTCTTTTTGCCAGTAGCCGATTTAAATCATTGGCACTGTTGAGGGTTAATGACTGCGAAGCTATATCTCTGTTGAGAGAATCAAAAAGGGCAAAAGCATTTAGATTTTTACGGTAGAATTCCTTTGAATTCAAATAATATTTCTGATAGCGCAATTTATCGATGGTAAAAACTACCCGTTGCATCGCCATATCCACATCGCGGTTGAAGACAGCCTGCCGAACCTGAATTGCATTTTTTATCCAGTAAACCTGAATGGAGAGCAACCCGATACTCGAAAGTGAAACCAAGATGATGATAATTGCTGTCAGTTTTTTATTCATGGGACAAAATTAAACCTTCATTTGATTGATGCAGAACCTTTAACAAATATTAACAAGTTTTTTTTAAATTTTTACTTGACAATAAGAAAATTCGTTGTATATTTGCATCGAACAATAGCAAGGGTAAATTTTCATAATTTTTGCTTTGTTTAAAGGGTTTTCATAATTGTTGGTTTTTGAGAGGTAAGCGTCCTGCTTGCCTCTCTTTTTTATATTATCTTAGCCAATTCTTTTTACGCCATGATAAAACCGGAAACCATACAGAAAATTTTTGATGCTGCCCGCATTGAAGAAGTGGTAAGTGATTTTGTAACGCTCAAAAAACGTGGCGTTAACTATATCGGCCTTTGTCCTTTTCACAACGAAAAAACACCTTCGTTTACCGTTTCTCCTGCCAAAGGTATTTTTAAATGCTTCGGTTGTGGCAAAGCGGGTAATTCTGTGAAGTTTATCATGGAACACGAACATTATTCTTATCCGGAGGCGCTCAAATATATTGCAAAAAAATATGGTATTGAGGTGGAAGAAACAGAACTTTCTACCGAGGAAAAGCAACAAATGGATGAGCGGGATAGCCTGTTTGCACTGAATACGTTTATCTCCAATTACTTTCAGGATAATCTTTTCAACAGTGAAGAGGGAAAAGCCATCGGCCTCACGTATTTTAAAGAGCGTGATTTTCTTGAGTCTACCATGAAGAAATTCCAGCTGGGCTATGCTGCCGATGAGTGGGAAGCTTATTCAAAACATGCGCTTGCCAACGGTTATAGTAAAGATTCGTTGGTAAAAACGGGACTTTCTATTGACAAAGGAAACCGGCTTATGGATCGGTTTCGCGGTCGCGTTATGTTTCCCATTCATAACCTTACCGGAAAAGTTATTGGATTTGGGGGACGAATCCTCTCTTCTGAAAAGTCTACTGCCAAATATGTCAATTCCCCCGAGTCGGATATATACAGCAAAAGCAAAAGCCTGTATGGTATTTTTTTTGCACGCAACGCCATCGTTAAGCATGAAAACTGTTTTCTGGTAGAAGGTTATACCGATGTTATTTCGCTGCATCAGGCCGGTATTGAAAATGTGGTTGCCTCATCGGGAACTTCACTTACCGTGGACCAGATAAAACTTATCAAACGTTTTACCCCGAATATTACCATTTTGTATGATGGCGATGCGGCCGGAATAAAAGCTTCTTTTCGCGGGATTGACCTGATTTTGTATCAGGGCATGAATGTCAGGATTGTCCTTTTCCCGGAAGGAGAAGATCCCGATTCTTTTGCCCGGAGCCATACCAGCTCAGAACTGGAAGGTTTTATTAAAAAAGAAGCCGTTGATTTTATCAAGTTTAAAACCCGGCTGCTCCTTGATGAAACATTGGGTGATCCAACGGCTAAAGTAAAGCTTATTAAAGAAATTGTCCAGACCATTGCCCATATTCCTGATGCCATTAACCGTACAGTTTATATCCAGGAATGCAGTAACTTGATGGAAATTCCTGAGCAAACACTGATGAATGAGCTGAACAAACTGCTGCGGGAGAAATACCGGAAAAATTTGCGACAGCAACCTGATCAGGAAATACCTGTGGAAACCAGCGTAAAGCAGCGTATTTCGGAACAAATGGCGTTTAATCCATTCGATATCGAAGAGCACGAAAAGCAGGTCGTGCGTCTTGTCTTGCTTTATGGAACTGAGAAAATAAAGATTCGTGAAATTATCCGGGATGAATTGGATGAGGAGGTCGTAGAAGAACATGAAGAGTCGGTAGCACAATATATATTACAAAATCTTGAGGACGATGGCATCCGGTTTGAAAATGAAATGTATAACCGTATTTTTGACGAGGTTAAAGGTTTTATGAAAAACGGAAACATCCCCGATGAGCATTATTTTGTGAACCATCCCGATGAGAAACTGGCATCAGAAGCCATTAGTATTATTGCAACCCCGTACGAATTAAGTGCTAACTGGGAAAAAAATCAAATACACGTAAAGCAGGAAGAAGACGACCTGCTGAAAACAATTATTACAACCCTGAATCCTTTACGTACAAAACTCATTAGCAGACACCTGAACGAACTTCGTGAAAAAATGAAGACCTCAACAGATGACGCTGAAATTTTCATTCTTCAACAACAGTTTTTTGAATTAAAAAAAGTTGCCAATGAAATTGATAAAGAGTTAAAACGCCCGTTTGACTATTGATTTAGATGAAAAATTTAGAATCATTCCCGTTATAAGCCGATATCAATAAAAAAATCCGATTCTGTTATGAACCGGATTTTTGCGCCTCCACCAGGACTTGAACCTAGGACCCTCTGATTAACAGTCAGATGCTCTAACCAACTGAGCTATGGAGGCATGTTTTTCACTCAAACGAGGGCGCAAAGATAGATAATAATTTTTATTTGCAAATATTTTTGAATTTTTTTTTCTGCTTTCTGTCCCAATTGATACATTTAATAAACTGTTTAAAAATTTTTTACCTGATTAGCCTGTTGTTTAAAGATTTCTGATACTTTTATAAGTTCATTCCGTTAAATATATATTGTTGAAAAACAGACAGGTAAAATATATTAAAACCGTCATTCCTTTTTTTATTTACACAGGAATGATATTTTTATTTCTTTCTGCTTCTTTAAAGGGGCAATCACTGGCTAACGTGAAGATTAGTGTAACCTACTCCTCAGCGCCCATTTCGGTGAATGCTAAATTTACTTATCTTAAATACAACAAGGCGTTTGTTTTGGTTCTGCAGGCAGATGATGCCACCACTGATGTTTATAATAAAGTTTACCCATTCTTTGCCGGTTTAAATGGAAATGCGGGCCTCTTTATGACGGATGGGGCCGGAAATAAAGTACCTTTTTCGTTGGAAATCAATCATTTTACCATGAAATCAGGTAAAGATGTTCATGAGACAGATACTACAAATTATCTCAGCTGGAAGAAGATCAGCTCTCTGTGGCAAAGGGGATACAGTATTGATAATCGGGGATTTGTCAATCCGGCCTATGGCTCCGGGCAGACTTATCAGGTACAGAGAAACGTAAGCTATACCATTAAAATGACAGCTCCTTTTACCAAAGGAGGTATTACAATGGATACTTATGTTCTGCCACCCAATGGTGAGGGCCAGTTGGTCCCTGCGCGTGACAAAGCTGGTTACATAGGATTTTTTAGAAATCCTTCCTTTGATCTTACTTCTAATCCTATCGACCTGCCTACTGTTAAACCTCTTTTTCCTGCGCGTCTTTTTTTACGTAACCGGGTGAGTGGTACATTGTTTAATACAGCCCAGCTCATGGCGTTGCAGAGTGTAAACAACCATCACATGATGGGCGTTTATAACTTCCGGAAGTTTGGCGTTTCTCCGGATATCTCATTCGATGCATTTAAAAGCCAAATGGAACAAATTGCTGCTGCCTACGGAAAAGATGGTAAAGACAATATTTGGGTGGCCGGTGATCAGGAAGTATTTGAATATCTTTTATTGAAAGAAAAAGTCTCGGTTCTTAAAAGCACCCTGGGAAATGTAACGAATATTTCTTTTGTCGGAAATCAAATCCCCACAAATATGCATTGGTATGCACTTACGTTGATGGTTATCGGCGATAATCCGATTACCAGTGTCAAAGTGCAGGGTGCTGCTTATACAGATTCTGTTTTTGGTGATACCGCCTTAATAAATTTTTCCTGGAAAGGTCGTGTTATTGAGCCCGAAGGACAAAGAGCGGAAAAATATATTCAGCTGGCCACAGCCGATTCATCTGCTTCCAATTGCCTCATTGCTTCCGATTATGTGGATGCTATCCAGAATCATGATACGCTGATAAAATATCATGATGCTCTTTGTGCCATGAACTTTTCTTCTCTGAAAGCCTATTGTAGTTATCATTTTACGGTTCCGGCCGATACCATTTGCCTTGGAGATACTGCAGTACTGAAGGCCCCTGATGGGATGAAACATTATTTATGGAGTACGGGTGATACAACGCAAGGTATCCGTGTTTTCCCAAAGCAAAATACGCAGTATTGGGTTAAAGTTACTACCCAAAAAGATAAATCAGGAAGTGATACCACCGTTGTATTTGTAAATCCTGTTCCTGTTTTTGACCATATTTCTGATACGGTGGTTACTCAGCCCGGAGCTGACACATTACTTTGGGTGTCGGGTGGCTATAAGGATTATTTGTGGAATACAGGTGCTGTGGATACTTCGGTTTTGGTACATCCGGTACGAAACACTCCCTATTGGGTAAAAGTTACCGGTGCCAACGGCTGTAGTACTACACAAGATTTTCTTGTTTCGCCTGATTATAATTATCATATTGATTTTAAGTATGATACTGCTTGTTTCGGAGACAGTACAACACTTATAAATGTTTCTACCGGCAAAGACAGCCTGTTGCAGGTATCGTGGGATTTGAATATGGATGGCAAATTTGGTGATGCTTATGGCGATACCATAGTTTATGCTTTTCCGAAACCTCAGCTTTGGATTGTGGGTATGCGCCTGACATTTAAATCAGGGAATATTTTATTGAAGGTTCATCAGGTTCCCGTAGGAGGTAAACCCGTCGTTAATTTTTCCTTCTCGGGCCTTTGCTCTGCCGAAGGAAATACTCTTTTTACGGACAGTACAAAATTGTCGTTTGGGAAAATCACCAAGCGCTATTGGAACTATGGTGATGGACGATCGGAATTCAGGCCAAATATTTACGCTTATCATCAGTATTATCCGGGTGATTATTCGGCAAAACTTGTTGTGACAACTTCCTATGGTTGTGTTGATTCTTTATCTAAAAACCTAACTATTTATGGTTCTCCCGATATTGTGGTTCAGCGGAAGGATGGGTCGCAGGTTTACTATAACGACACGGTCACATTCAAACGGGGCGACAGTGCTTTTGTTCAGATTAAAAACCCATCAAATTACGATTCAATTATCTGGCCGCCTCATATTCTGTCTCCTGATTATTATGTGAAAGCGCCGGGAAAGTATTCGGTGAAGGCTTATATCAATGTTTGCCCGGGAACATCTGTTTTTTACGGAGATTATATAAACGGTGGTGGTGGCAATCCTCCTGTAACTTCTGCTCATGCCATGCCTTTTTTTACGCCTAACGGGGATGGATTCAACGATGAGTGGAAAGTAAATAACAAGGAGATTGTCAGTCCGTTTAAATTGCGTATTTACAACCGCACCGGAAGCCTGGTTTATTCTTCCAACAATTACAACAATGACTGGAAAGGAGAGTACAATGGAAATCCATTGCCTCAGGGTACCTATTATTATGTGATTGTTGATAACACAGGCAGGAAATTTACAGGAACACTAAGTATTATCCGCTAATGAAAAGAGTAGGGCAACATATCATGTTTTTACTGCTGCTTTTTGGCGGAGGTTTGTCTGCCCAGCAGCTTCCGTTGACTACACAATACCTTTTCAATCCTTATGCCCTGAACCAGTCTATGGCCGGGTATTTTAATTATCCTGAAATCTATCTGAACTATCGCCGTGAATGGACAAATATTTCCCATGGCCCCCAAACGTTTCGGTTGAATGGTTTTGGAAATATATACAAAGAAAAGATGTGGCTTGGTGGTGCAGTTTACATGGACAAAACAGGTGCTATTTCTCAGCTTAAAGCGAGTGTAAGTTATTCTTATATCTTGG
This sequence comes from Bacteroidales bacterium, assembly GCA_015488735.1. Classification (GTDB taxonomy): domain Bacteria; phylum Bacteroidota; class Bacteroidia; order Bacteroidales; family F082; genus Sulfidibacterium. Next base: position 15,641 of record WFNG01000204.1, read on the forward strand.
AGACAGGACCAGGTCAGCGTATTTTCTTTGGCGTTTGGGGTAATTTTTTTCAAAATTCGCTCAGCCTTTCTGATATGACAGGAATCAATCCCAATGATCCGCTGCTGGGAGGTGGCAGCACCATAAACGGAACTACTTTCAACGCCGGCTTTGGTATTGATTACAATTGGCAGGGATTGAATGTTGGTTTTGCTATGCCCAATGCTTTGGCAGACAATAGTTATCGTTATAATCCTAACAAGCCTGATTTCAAGATGCAAAGAATATTTGTTTTCAATGTATCCTATCTTTTTTATATTACTGAAAAGTGGCAACTTCAGGCCTTCTCCGTTTACCGGAAAACTAAAAATATGCCCGGGAATTTGGAGATTTCGGCTATGACAATTTACAGAAAGCAGGTATGGGCAGGATTGCTCTATCGCAACACAGGGGCTTTTGCACTAAATATTGGCGGGTATATTGGCCATGGTCTGGGATTAAATTATTCGTTTGAATTTGGCTCGGGCGGTATATACCGGAGTGGCGGGAATACGCATGAAATAACTTTGTTTTTCCGTTTCGGCCAGCAGGGAAGAAATTATTTTGAAAATAAAAATGGTGAAAATTACGGTCGCAAAAGACGATCTTCCTACCGGCAACGGATTCCGCATATAATGGATTACAGATAAAGATAGAGAATGAATTCACTAAAGAAAACCCTGTTTGTACTCAGCTTTCTTTTTGGAACAAGTGTAAATCTGTGTGGACAACAATCACGGCCCCCCGGAGTTGATTCTGTGGTTATAACATTTGCACAACCACCCGTTGTTACTGTTCAAAAAGCACCCCTCAAATACAATAAAGATTTTGCGATGAGTTTCCAGATGGATGATGCTTTGAGCGACATCTTTGAGAAAGTTTATCCGGTATTTCATGGAAATGGTGTTACGCCGGGTTTGACTTACACAGATGGATGTGGCCATCCTGAAACTTTTAAAATGTCTTCGGGCGTTTATATATTTAGTAGTTATAACAATACAGATATTTTAAAACCGGGGAAGTATCATGATAAGGGAAAACTTACCTGGCCGCAATTGGATACGCTTTACCACAGTCATTGGGGTATTGAGAACCATGGCCTTTTCGATAACCCGGACGTCAGCACCCCGGGAAAGGTTGAATATGCTTTTCAACGAACCGAAAGTTATGCCCGGCGAAAAATTTCTGATTCAATTATTTTTAAAAGTTTTGTTATCCCCAACGGGCTGGATGTTTATGTAGCCTATCTTTCTGAAAATAACTATCATGCTGCTTTAAATCAGGGAACAGATAATACCTGGATTGGCTACGGTGATGTCGGTATTAATGTGGAGAGCGATACCATTAACTGGTTGAAACCGGTGAAATTAAACCGGCAATTTTTATACAGTGGTTTTAAAAAATCAGCAGACACGCTTTACGCGCAAAGTAAAAAAGGGTTACACAAATGGTTCCTTTCAGGAATGCATACCCTGCCAGGGAGTTTTATTGAAGAATTAAAAGAAATTTATAACACTTACGGAAGTCCGGGACACGATGATATCTTGCTGACTTCGGATGACGAAATTCTGGATTATCTTGCGGTAAAACAGGCAGTAAAACTTCATGAGAAACGCAGAAACAATAAACTGACAATTACGTTCTCCGGATCGGTGCCTGCTGACCGGATATATTATGCGATGTCTTTGAATGTTATGGGAAATCAACCTATCCAACAGATTAAGGTTTACGGCGCCAAAAACAGCAGTTTTCAGGGGATTGGCCAGGATACAGCGCTTATCAATTTAGCTTGGGATGGACGCTATTATTATCCTACGGAGATGCTGGCTGATTCGTTTACCAACCTTGCTATAACGACAGGTTCGGAGTGGAAGGCATTGGTGGCTATGGATTATGTAATGCAGCTGCCTTCAGGTAAAAATAAAATCCGTTTACAGGATTCCCTTTGCTCACTCAACCAGTCGGGATGGCGTATAGGCTACGATGCAGGTTTTTGTAACCTTGTGCATCTGGGGCCTGACACTGCAATTTGTCCGGGTGATAGCCTTGTTCTTACCGGGCCGGAAAATATGGCTGTTTATAACTGGTATAAAAACAGTAAAATGTTCAGTACTTCTCCTGCTGTAACGGTTTTTCCTGATACAACCACAGATTACGCGCTGATAGTCAAAGATAAATCGGGAAACGAAATGGGTGATACTATTCATATCACTGTTTTTCCGGTACCAAAAATCCATCTAGGTGCTGACACAGGTATTTGTGCGGGAAGCTGTCTTCCGCTTTCCGTAGCGGAGGGGAATTATAGTTACCGATGGAGTACAGGCGATACTATCTTTTCTACTATGGTTTGTCCCGTTTCTGATACTTTGGTTTCGGTAGCGATAACCACATCCAATGGCTGCCGGGTATCAGATTCTATCCGGGTTACCTATCATTTACCACCTGTAGTTACCATTCCGCAGAATTACTCTTCGCATTGTTTTGGCGATAGTGTTATGCTCACAGTTTCTCCTCCGAACCTGGAATTTTCTTACCGATGGAATACAGGAGATACAGCTTCTTCGGTTGTGTTCTTACCCGCCGTTGCGGATACAACTTATCAATTTTCGGTTACAGCAACCTCTTCTTTTGGTTGCCGTTCCGTTGATACAGCGCATATATTTGTGTTGGCACAGGTTCCTGGTTTTCAAATTGGAACGGACACAAGTCTTTGTGCCGGAAATTGTCTTTCGTTTCGTGCGCCGCCTGGAAACTACACCTATCGCTGGAATAACGGAGACACTACGTCATCTGTTACCATATGTCCGGTTTCCGATACCGTAGTTTCACTAACTGTTTTTACACCTGAAATGTGTTCCGCATCGGATTCTGTTAATATTATTTATCATCTTCCACCGGTTTTTTCCATTCCTGAGGACAGCACTTTTCATTGTTTTGGCGATAGCGTTACACTTTCTGTTTCCCCCCAAAAAACTGGTTTTTCATACCAGTGGAATACGGGAGATACAATGGCTGCAATAAGCGTGAAAGCCTTTATCCCGGATACGATGTTTCGGTATTTCGTGGAAGTTACTTCACAATATGGCTGTCGTTCTGTTGACACAGCACATCTTTTTGTTTTTCCTGCCATTGCCATAAAAATGGATACCAACAATTTAAAAATATGTAACGGACAATCTGTAACTGTTTCCTGTCTGCCTGTTCAGGGAAACTTTATTTCCTACGCATGGGCTTATAACGGGGATACTACTGTTACAGAAAATGCCTCCTTTACTATTCCTAAACCTACCGTCTCCAATTGGGTTCATGTATTGGCTGTTGATTTGTCTGGTTGCTCAGTTACTGATAGTGGTTATTTGAAGACTTTGATTTACCCGAATATTATTATTCCCGGGGATACGGGGATTTGCACGGGCGACAGCCTGCACCTCTCCGGATCGGGAGGGCCTCTTTTTTATTGGCTTCATGGAAATGACACGCTATCAACCGACTCGGTTCTGGACATACATCCTTTACAACAGGCGACATATTTTGCCGTAAGTGGTTTTGATACTTTGTGTATGCGTCGTGATAGCCTGACCGTTTCCCTTTTCCCACTTCCGGAAACAAAAATTGTGAAAGAAAACGCACCGGTTTGTATGAATACACCGTTAACTCTGAAAGCTGCCGGGGCCGGGAGTTATCTTTGGATGCCGGGAAAGATTTCAGGCGATACTTTTTCCATTAAGCCGGCAGATACGCTTATGGTTTATCTTACCGGTGTTAGTAAAAATGGCTGCCGGACAAAAGATAGTTTACTTCTTACCCCGGCATTGCTGCCGGCAACACACTTTTCGGGGTTAATGCTTTCTTATTGTGAAAATGATCCGGTAGTTACATTGACAGGAGAACCAAAAGGAGGTGTTTTTTCGGGAGAGGGCATGAATGGAAATGTTTTTTCTCCCGCTGTGGCCGGACCAGGAGATCATACTATTTTCTACAGCTATGTCTCTACAGCTGGATGCGTGGGGAAAACAGGTAAAGAAACGTTTGTTTACGGCCCTGTACCAGCCATCCATTTAACTCCGGCAGATACAACACTGGCTTCGGGAGGTTTTGTCCAATATGATGCAGGTCCGGGCTTTGCTGCTTATTACTGGACTACAGGAGATATGACCCAAAAAATCAAAGTAAATTACGGTGAATTACCTTTGGGTACCGATACCATCCGTGTGGTAGGAGTGACCGGTGGCTGTTCCAGTGTTGGCAGTGCCGTGATTACTTTTGGCAGTCCCGCCGGAATTATTACTGCCCGGACAGAACCATTGACAGTATATCCCAATCCTGCTCATCAAACAGCTTCAGTTTCGTTCCGTGGAAACGGGATGCCCGTAACATTTGAAATATTTAATATAGCGGGAAGAAGGATTTACCTCAAACAGCAACCAGCCTGTTTTGGAGATTGTTCGTTGAAATTCGATGTATCTCATTTAAAATCAGGAATGTATTATATATGGCTGCATAATCAGGCCAGTTCCTGGTTTTCTAAAATAGTAGTTCAATAAAAATTTTAATCTTTGCAAAAAATTAAAAAATGAAAATTATAGGTATAGGAAACGCTCTTGTGGACGTTTTGACACAACTGAAAGATGATAATTTACTGGAAGAACTGGAACTTCCCCGTGGAAGTATGCAGTTGGTAAATGCGGAACGTTCTGCACAAATTCAGCAAAAAAGTAAAAACCTGAAAAAGCAGATGGCTTCCGGAGGCTCTGCTGCCAACACCATTCACGGGCTGGCCAAGCTGGGCATGGAAACAGCTTTTATTGGTTCTGTGGGGAAAGATGATACCGGAAAATTCTTTGAAGATGATTTAAAGAAGAGTGGTATAAAACCGATACTGTTTTATTCCGATTCCCCATCGGGTATTTCCAATGTTATGATCTCTCCGGATGGTGAACGCACTTTAGGTACTTTTCTTGGTGCTGCATTGGAACTCTCGGCAGGCATGCTTTCCAAAAGTAATTTTGAAGGCTACGATATTCTTCATGTGGAAGGATACCTTGTCCAAAATCATGAATTGCTCGAAACCATTTTAAAGCTTTCTAAAGCTGCCGGGTTAAAAGTTTCCCTCGATTTGGCAAGTTACAACGTGGTGGAAGATAACCTTGACTTTCTGCACGATATGGTGAAAAATTATGTGGATATTGTGTTTGCCAACGAAGAGGAAGCCAAAGCTTTTTCCGGAAAAGAGCCCAAAGAAGCCTTGAACCATATCGCTACCATGACCGATATCGCCATCGTAAAAATTGGCAGCAAAGGTTCCATGGTAAAACAGGACAACACGGTAACAACTATTTCGCCCATTAAAGCCCATGCTGTGGATACCACAGGTGCGGGCGACTTGTATGCTTCGGGTTTCCTTTATGGCCTTGCTAATAATCTGGACTTTGAAAAATCGGGTTATCTGGGTTCATTACTTTCGGGAACGGTTATTGAAGTGGTGGGTGCCAAGTTTGGCGAAGATAAATGGAAAGAGATTGGAGAGAAGCTAATGACACTCTTAGCCAAATAAAAATATACCATAAAAAATATTCACCTATTGTCATCCGAAAATATTTTCTAATTTTGTACCGTTAATTTTTTTAATCGTTATTCAATCTAAATAAAAATAGAAATGACAATAAAAAAGCAGCAGGTGGTGGATGCGCTGAAACAGGTTATCTTTTTTGCCAAAAAGGACAACATCGTTGATCTGAATATGATTCAGGACATTTCCATCAAAGGGAAAGAAATTAAGGTAATCATTATTTTTGAAAAGCTTGACGATCCTGCCGTTGGCATTATTTATAACTCGGTGGTAAAAACACTGAAAAATGAATTTGGCGATGATATTACTGTCGATGTGAAACCGGTGGCTGATGATACACCCGGACCTCTTTCGGGTGTGAAAAACATAATTGCCGTTATTTCCGGTAAAGGAGGAGTCGGAAAATCTACTGTGGCAGCCAATCTTGCCGTATCGCTGGCCAAAAGCGGAAGCAAAGTAGGTATTTTGGATGCTGACGTACTCGGACCTTCTGTTCCCATTATGTTTGGTGTGGAAGACGGACAGCCGAAAGTAGTGGAGAAAAAAGGAAAAGCAGTTTTGTTACCATTGGAAAATTTCGGTATCAAAATCCTTTCCATCGGATTCTTTGTTAAACCCGACCAGGCTCTTATGTGGCGTGGCTCTATGGCCAACAACGCGTTTAACCAGCTTATGACTGATTCTGACTGGGGTGAGCTAGACTTTTTGGTTATCGATATGCCTCCAGGAACAGGTGATATCCAATTGACACTTGCACAGAACTACAACATCCGTGGTGCGGTTTTAGTTACCACACCTCAAAAAGTTGCCACTGCCGATGTGCGACGTGCTGCCATGATGTACCGTCAGGAAAAACTGATGATTCCTTTGTTGGGAATTATCGAAAATATGTCTTATTTTATACCCGATGATATGCCGGACAAAAAATATTATGTTTTTGGTCAGGGCGCCAGCGACAGACTTGCCAACGAATTGGGAATGAAAATTTTAGGGCGTATTCCCATTGATGCCAAGGTGTCGGAAACGGGAGATAAAGGCATGCCGCTTTCGTTGGTTGATAAATCTGCAGTGAGCAAAGCTTTCGCTGAAATTGCAGTGAAACTAAAAGCAGAAGTGGCTAAATTGTAAGACCACCTTTTCAGGTAATTTTACACACAAAAGATACTATTATGGAAGACGATAAAAAAGAACTCAGCCAAAAAGTACAAAATGTTATTGATCAGGTACGCCCTTATCTGCAGCAGGACGGTGGTGACATTAATTTTATTGAAGTTACCGATGACAACATTGTAAATGTTGAACTCACAGGCGCCTGTGGCTCTTGTCCGTTCAGTACTATGACGCTGAAAAACGGCGTAGAAGCTACACTGAAAAAAGTACTTCCCCAAATTAAAGAAGTCGTAGCCATAAATCTGTAATGACCTTTGTCTGTTTTGAAGGCCTTTTTCTCATTTCACAGAAGTGGGAAAGAGGCTTTTTTTTGTCACCGTTGTTGGTTAAGATTATACCCTGAGACTTTTCCATAGTGGTTTCGTTTTTCCTTTTTTCTTTGAATGATGCTCCTGATTCTGTTCAAAAATCTTTTTCTCTTTGGTTTGCCACATTCTTGTTACTTTTGTTATTTCAAAAACAGAAATTATGGCAACAGAAATTATCCGTCTCGACAAAATATCCAGGCATTATCATGTTGGATCAGAGATTGTGAAAGCTTTACAGGAAGTAAATATTTCCATTAATAAAAATGAATTTGTTGCTATGATGGGACCATCCGGCTCCGGTAAATCCACACTGATGAACATACTGGGTTGTCTTGATACGCCAACCGGGGGTAACTACTACCTTAACGGGTTGGATGTGAGTAAAATGACAGACAACGAACTGGCCGAGGTACGCAACAAAGAGGTAGGGTTTATTTTTCAGACTTTTAACCTGTTACCACGTTCTACCGCCCTGGAGAATGTGATGCTTCCCCTGATATATGCCGGAGTATCCAAACACGAACGTTTGCAGCGGGCAGAGGAAGCTCTTGCCAGCGTACAACTTGCCGACCGTATGCATCACCGGCCCAACGAACTGTCGGGCGGGCAACGGCAACGTGTTGCTGTTGCAAGAGCTTTGGTTAACAAACCTTCGCTTATCCTTGCCGATGAACCGACCGGAAACCTCGATTCAAAAACATCTGTTGAGATTATCGGGTTACTGGAAGAAATTCATCGTTTGGGAAATACCATCGTCCTTGTTACCCACGAGGAGGATATTGCCGAACATGCCCATCGCATTATACGTTTACGGGATGGAAATGTTGAAGAAGACAGCCCCAACGATAATATTATTACTTTTAAAAAATCCGAAATGGCCACTGCCTGACAATGGGATTGTGTGAAGCTAAAATCGAATATTTCCGTTACGTTAAAACAGAATTAATTATTGGTAGTTATGAGTAAACAATGGAAAATATATACCAGGGCAGGTGATAAAGGTAAAACATCACTTATTGGCGGTACGCGTGTACCCAAATACGATATCCGGATAGAGGCTTATGGCACAGTAGATGAGCTAAATGCTTATATTGGTCTTTTGCGCGATATGTGTAGTGACCGTCACAGCAAAGAGATTTTGCTGGAAATACAGGATCGGCTTTTTACCATGGAAAGCAGTCTGGCGCAAGATGGTAAGCCATTGGCACATGCCCTGCCTGTTTTGTATCCCGAAGATGTGGAACTTCTGGAAAAAGAGATGGATAAAATGAACAATCAGCTTCCCGAACTTACTGCTTTCATCCTTCCGGGAGGTCATCCGGTTGTTTCTTATTGCCATGTAGCACGTACGGTATGCCGCCGTGCCGAACGGCTCACCATTCGCATGAACGAACAATTCCCTGCTGATGGTCTGAATATCCGTTATCTAAACCGACTTTCAGATTATCTTTTTGTTTTGGCCCGAAAATTTTCCAAAGATTTGAAAGCCACTGAATCCCTTTGGAAACCGCGTGTTTGAGAAAAAATCCTAATTTTCATCAATTTTTTTCGCCTGTATTAAAAAAAAATTACTTTTGCAAAAAATTAAATCATAAATCTTAGTCATGTATTGGACATTGGAATTAGCTTCAAAATTAGAAGATGCACCCTGGCCCGCCACCAAAGATGAATTAATCGAGTGGTGCCTTCGCACAGGCGTAACTGATGAGGTTATTGAGAATCTAAAGGAGATTGAAGTGGAAGATGAGGCTTTTGAAAAGATTGAGGATATTTGGCCCGAGTATCCTACCAAGGAAGACTTCTTTTTTAATGAAGATGAGTATTAAGAACATGTAGAAGAAATTGAAAAAGCTGCTTTTTCGGGCAGCTTTTTTTATACCTGACATTTTTTATTGAAAGTTTGAAGTTAGAAATTAATTTATGTTTTATAACGCCTAAATATAACTTGTGCCTGCCTTTTTCAAGATGGTTTTTTCACAATTATCAGTAAATATTTTATTCATATAGATTTTACCTTATTTTTGTCAACTGGAAAAAGTAGCTGGTAAATTTGCCTTATGCCGCACAGACGTAAAAGAGACCTTATCATTAAGGGCTTTTCCAAGCTTTTAAAGGAGGATAAGCTGAAAATAGTTGCAGACTTGATGGACAACCAACTGGAAACCATTGAGCTGTTAAAAAGTTTTTGGTATGCTGATACTGAAAAGCAGAAAATTTTTGATGAGTTCAGCGAAAACACCATTACCAATTTCTATATTCCTTATGGTATTGCCCCCAATGTGGTTGTAAACAACAGAACCTATCTCGTGCCCATGGTTATCGAAGAAAGTTCGGTGGTGGCTGCGGCTTCTTCTTCTGCCCGATTTTGGTCAGAGCATGGTGGCTTTCATGCTGAGGTAAAGGATACCATTAAAATAGGACAGGTACATTTTCAGTGGGAAGGGGATAAAGCTAAATTAACCAGCGTTTTTGATGAATTAAAACAACGCTTTCGCGAGAACACAAATACGATTACTGCCAATATGGAAAAGCGTGGCGGCGGTATTCTTGATTTTGAACTGATGGACATGCGCGACAAGCTTGAAAATTATTATCAGATTAAGATTACTTTCGAAACCATGGATTCCATGGGCGCTAATTTTATTAACTCCTGTCTTGAAGAAACGGCAAAAACACTGCAGGAGTTTGTAAGTTTCCATCCTGTTTTTGAAGGAAAAGAAAAAGAAGTCGTCATTATTATGGCTATTCTGTCTAACTATACGCCCGATTGTCTGGTAAAGGTGTGGGTAGAATGTCCTTTTAAAGATTTGGAAGGCATTGATTCTTCGCTTACGGGAGAACAGTTTGCCCGTAAATTTGAAACAGCAGTTAAAATAGCCGAAATTGATACTTTTCGTGCAACCACTCATAACAAAGGAATTTTCAATGGTATTGATGCCGTGGCTATTGCCACCGGAAACGATTTCCGTGCCATTGAAGCAGCAGGCCATACCTATGCTTCACGTACCGGTCATTACCAAAGCTTGTCGCATGTGGAAATAAAAAACGGAAAATTCAAATATTGGATTGAATTACCGTTGGCATTGGGAACCGTTGGCGGACTTACTTCATTGCATCCGCTGGCAAAACATTCTCTGGAGATGTTGGGAAAACCTTCGGCCAAAGAGCTGATGATGATTACCGCTGCCCTGGGTATGGCCAATAATTTTGCAGCAATCCGCTCCCTCGTTACCAAAGGCATCCAGCAGGGGCACATGAAGATGCATTTGATGAATATTCTAAATCATTTCAAAGCCACTGAAAAAGAAAAGGATAAGGCTGTAGTTTATTTCTCCAGTCATAAAGTTTCGTTTGCCGAAGTGGGCGAATTTGTTAAAAACCTTCGTCTTTCCAGATAATGCAACATCAACAAACATGGTACGCACATGGTAAACTCCTTATCACCGGGGAATATCTCGTTATGGAAGGTGCGCGGGCATTAGCTATGCCGGTGAATAAAGGACAGCATTTGCTGGTTCGTTCTTTAGATGGAGAGCACGGAGGTATGTTAAAATGGACAGCAAAAAAAACGAATGGCTTGTGGTTTAGTGCCGAGTATGCAATTCCTTCGTTGCAGATACAGAAAACTACCAACCCAAAGCTTGCTGAAAAGCTGGTGGAAATCCTTTCTGTTGCCCGTGAGATGGCACCCCTGTTTTTAAATGGTAAGCAAAGTTTTGATGTGGAAACTCAACTGGAATTTGATACGGAGTTCGGGTTTGGCTCCAGCTCAACGTTGGTTGCCAATCTGGCGGCATGGGCGGGCGTTAATCCTTTTTCACTACAATGGAATGCCCTTGGCGGCTCCGGATATGACGTGGCTTGTGCACATATGGAAACGCCTCTTTTTTATCAGATAGTTGATAAAGAGGCTGTTTTGGATTCTGTTGATTGGAGGCCCGCATTTAAAGAGCAACTTTATTTTGTTTATCTTGGACAGAAACAACACAGTGATAAAAGTATCCTTCAGTTTAAAAAACAAGCTGTTTTTACTGAAAATACTATTCGTGATATTTCAGCCATCAGCGAATCCGTGGTAAAAGCTGAAATCCTTACCGATTTTGAAAAGCTTTTGCAGCAGCATGAAAAGATAATGTCGGAGGTGCTGGGTATTCCTTCTGTCCAGGAGAAATTGTTCAAAGATTATTCGGGTGTGGTAAAATCTCTGGGAGCGTGGGGAGGCGATTTTGTTTTGGCTACCAGCCATGAAACGGATTCTAATTTCCGCAGGCATATGGAAGAACGCGGTTTCAATACGATATTTTCCTGGGATGAACTTGTCTTGAAAGGATAACCTCAGATAATTCAAAAATCCATTTTTGAAACGGCATAAGCATAGGCCCCTACTGCTACTGCTTCACTGGTTCCCAGGCGGCTTACACCAATGGCTATTTTTTTCTGAGGATGGTAAACCTGTGTTTCGCTGGAAAAGGGAACAGGCAGGATGATGGTCTCCTCTTTTAAAAATTCCATTTTTTCTTTATTGTTTTCCCAGTTAAAAGCGGTTAATTCCATTCGGGGCACTTCATGCCCGTTAAGTTTATGAAACGTGCTGTTCATCTGTTTGATGGCTGCGGGTAAAAACAGAGAATACGCACCTGACAGTCCACCGCCAATCACGGTACAGCTGTCTGTGAGACTTACTGCATTGGCTAACGCATCGCCCAGCACCTGCCCGAATTTTTCCCATGCCTGCACTGCAGCTAATTGGTTTCCATCTTTTTCTCCTACACCTGTTTTAAAAATATCAAACGGTTCCGGTGTGTTTTTAAAAGAAATGCCGGCAGCCTCTGCAAATAAGTAACGAAGCCCCCGGATACTGAGCACTTCTTCCACGCTTTGTTCCGGGTTTTGCCATCTGCTCATTCTGTTTATCTCTGCCGCAGCAGAATTATCACCGCTAAAGAGCTTTTCGTGTGAAACAATACCGCCTCCAAAACCTGTTCCGAGTGTTACGCCAAGCAGATTGCTGTATTGTTTTTTGCTTTCACTGTTTATTTCATGTAAAAGTCCTTCCTTGGCTTCGCCCAAAGCAAACAAATCCCCATCGTTGTTGATAAAAACAGGAATGTGAAATTCATTTTCAAGTATTTTAGCCAGCGGAACGCCGCCACGAAAAAAAGGCAGGTTCTCCAGATCACCGATAATTCCATGCTCATAATCTGCCGGGCCGGGGAAACAAAAGCTGATAGCATCTGCCTGTGTTCCTGTGTTTTGTTGCAGCTGAGCAAATCCGAGGATAAGCTTTTTTAAAAAATCTTCCAGATTTCTGGAAAGTGCAGACAAATGAACTTTTTGGTCAAGAATTTGTTTGTTTTGCACTGCTGAGAAAATAAGGTTGGTACCACCGGCATCCAGAGTCAGGATAGTTATCTTTTTTTTGCTCATTGTTTAATTTCTGTTTTAAGCCCCAAAAGTAAAATAAAAAAGTTTTGTGTTAAACCTGTGTGTAACATTCACAAAATTGCTCTATGCATATAAACCGATTATTAATTAAGATTCCGCTTTGTTTCCCTTACAAAGTTAAAAGAAACTTTTTTAAGAGCAGAAAAATCAACGAGCGTGAAAATTAATTATTGGCTTATTTCATTTCGTCTTTTAGGGTTTTGGGTTTTCTCAAACGTTTGTAATCAAATGTGTAGTTTTTCACATAGCCTTGTATCCGGTCATTTTGATTTCTCGCGGTAGCAATGAGTTGGAATATTTGATATATGATTACTTTTGCGTTTCAAAATAAAAAGGAAAAAATGAAACGAGTACTTATTGCAACAGGCGGTGGTGACTGTCCCGGATTGAATGCCGTGATACGTGCCATTGTACACCGTGCCTCGCAGGAGAAAGATTGGGAAGTGCTGGGAAGTATCCAGGCTTTTAACGGTATTTTATGGGAACCTACCGAAGTAGTTGTACTGGATAACCAAAAGGTAAAAGGAATTCATTTTCAGGGAGGGACGATAATCGAAACTACCAACAAAGGAGGCCCGTTTGCCTGGCCTATAAAAGATAAACACGGAAAGTGGACTTCAGTTGACCGCTCTGATGAAATGATTCGTAAATTACAGATTATGCACGTTGATGCGGTAATCAGTATTGGCGGAGACGGCTCACAACGTATTTCCGAAAAACTTTACCGAAAAGGACTAAATATTATCGGCGTTCCCAAGACTATAGACAACGACCTCACCTCCACAGATTCCACCTTTGGTTTTCAGACTGCCGTTGAAATTGCTACCGAAGCTGTTGATAAGCTGGTGACAACTGCTGCCAGCCATAACCGTGTTTTTGTTCTGGAAGTAATGGGCCGCGAAGCCGGATGGATTGCCATGAATGCCGCTATTGCCGGTGGTGCCGATGTATGTCTGATACCGGAAATGCCTTATGATGTTGAAGTTGTAAAAGAAGCTCTTGAAAAGCGGTTTGTACACGACAGAGGATTTGGTGTTGTTGTAATTGCTGAAGGCGCCTATCCCAAAGATGGCCAGGTGTCTGTTCAGGAAAATGATGAGATAGGTTATGAAAATAAAAAGCTGGGCGGCATCTCCCGTCAGTTGATTAATCAACTGAAAGCTGCTGGTTTTAAGCATGATATGAGAGAAACCGTTCTGGGACATCTTCA
>WFNG01000205.1 GCA_015488735.1 Bacteroidales bacterium
GCAACTTCCTTTTCTTTTATCAGTTCGCGTTCCAGTTGCTTTTGGCGTGTAATATCCTGCCCAACAACCGAGATACCTGTCAATATTCCTTCTTCATCTTTGATGCCTGAAATGGAAAGCGAAACTTCCACTTCTTTACCATTTTTGCAAACACGCCGGGTTTCAAAATTCTCCACACGGTCTCCTGCCCTGATGCTACTGGTAAATCGTTTTAATTCTTTTTTTAAATCGGGCGGTACAATTACGTTGATGGGCAAGCCAATCACTTCCTCTGCTTTGTAGCCGTAAACTCTTTCTGCTCCCCGGTTCCACGAAAAAATAACACCATTCAACGTTTTCCCAATGATAATGGCATCGGACGAATCGACAATGGCTGCCATTTCCTGAACAGACATTAAGTATTTCTTTCGTTGCGTAACATCCCGGACCACCACCACTACCCGGTTGTTGTTCATCTTACTAAACCGGGCTTCATAGTAGTTTAGTTCTCCGTTTGTGTGTTTAAGTGAATATTCCGAAGTTTGTACCTGACCGGTTTTAAACGCTTTTTGCAAAAGAGAAAAATGTTTCTGTGCAATTTCACGGGAAAAAATATCTGTAATTTTTTTACCCAGAAATTCTTTCGGGGAAATCATTGGTTGGTTGTCAATACCTGGAATAAAATCCCGGTAAACACCTTCGCGGTCAACGATAAAAATCATGTCGGGAATACCTTGGATGATGGCTTCCTTTTCCTGCTCCAGCTGTTTCAGCTCAATCTCATTATTTTTTCTGGAGGTAATATCCTGGACGGCAGCTACAACCGATACCGGCTCTTTTTCTTCGTTGTAGAGAACTTCGCCGACAGCTTTTACCCAGGATGTTTTTCCGTTTACCAGCAAGCGGTAGGTGCTGTCGAATTTGCCTTCCTTTAGTACACTCCAGTCTCCTTTTGCCATACCGCGGGCTTCCAGGTCGTCCGGATGAATACGCCGGGTAAAATCGGACAGGGTAAATCGCTCTTTTTTAGGTAAATCATACAGATCTGTCAATACTTCAGAAGCTTTTACTTCCTTTGTTTTAATATTGAGCTCCCAGGATCCGATACGTCCCAGTTTCTGGGTTTTTTTGAGCATTGCACTCTCCTTTTCCAGTTGGAGTTGTTGATTTTTTTCTTTGGTAATGTCCATGTCCATGCCATACAGGCGTATCGCTTTCCCGTTGTTGTCGCAGTGCGAGGTCATGATGGAGCGGATCCATTTTTCTTTGCCGTTTACCCTAATGCGGTATTCTGTCTCAATTTCACCGGCCTCACAGCTGAGCATTACCATTCTTTTCCTTAGCAGGTGTCTGTCCTCGGGATGTACAAAGCCGAAAAAAAGCTTTTCACTGGCGGGTGTTCTTTCGGGTAGTTCAAAGATACGGTATTCTTCACGCGACCACAGCACGGTACCCGAAAGCAGGTCTTCTTCCCAACTGCCCATGTGGGCCATTTCCTGTGACATGTTCAGCAGGTCGCGCTGCCGGCGAAGGAGCGATTCGGCATTTTTACGGAAAGTAATGTCTTCGACTACCCCGTCGTAGTAAAGCGGTTTTCCCTGTACGTCTTTTATGAGGGTGGCATTTTCGCGTACCCAGATGTAAGTTCCGTCTTTTTTTGTCCACAACGCCTCCCGGGCTATGATCTCTCCTTCCGCTTCCAGTTTCTTCTTAAAAAGGGCCCGGCCAAAATCAGACTGCTGATTTTTTTCTTCCAGGTTTATTTTCTGCAGCTCTTCCGGCGAACCGTATCCCATCATTTTGACCAGGGCAGGATTGACCACGATAATTCTTCCATCAGGTGTGGAGCGGTAAATTCCCAAAGGGGCATTTGTAAAAAGGCTGCGGTAGCGGGCTTCGCTGTCTGCCAGTTCTGATTCCAGTTTTTCAGTAGCCGAAATATCAATGGCGGCTCCCAACAGTCCTATGGTTTCCTGGCCTTTTTTAACAGGTACAGAACGAAAGATGGCCGCTATGTAATCGCCATTTTTCTTCCGGATATGGTATCTGGTATCTATGTTTCCTCCGCTTTCTATTTTTTTACGGATGTTTTCGAGCAGGCGTTCCCTGTCGGCGGGATGGAATTGTTCTATGGCCTTTTTCCCGATTAGCTCTTTCGGTGTATAACCCAGCGTGTCAAACACATTCTCACTGACGTAGAGAATGTTGTTATCCACACTCGATTCAAAAATCATAACGGGCAGCTGTTCCACCAGTTTTTGCCACTGGTTATCATCTTCCCGCAGGATATAATTGTTTTTCATTGCAATATAAGAGGTTTCAATTTAAGGTTAAAGTAGTGCAGAAACTGTAGCTAACAATTTTTTGAATTTTTCACAAATATATATATAAATTGTTTTGTTGTATGCGCGATTTTAAACGGGGAAGAGCTGCATTAACTTTTTGTGCTTCTCTCCGGATTAAAATCTGAATACAATAATTTCTTTTTAAACTTTTTTATGAAACAACTTCCCGTATTTTGTGAAATATTAAACATTATTTTGTATGTTTGTTGAGTTGCAAAAAAATGCTGTCCTGCAGACAGCCATTCTTTAAACTTTAGAAAATATAATTTACATGGGAAGACCGCCAACGAGACCGAAAAAATTAAGAGACGGATTTTATATAGAGGTGAGAAATAAAGGTTCCAAAACGGGTATTAAAATTGTCAGGAATACCAAAGAGGAGATGCTGAAAGCCATAAAAGATTATTCAAAAACCAAAGAAGTTATTGTCCTCGGCGAATCTAAAAACGGAAAATGGGTTGTGAAGCCCAAATAATACTCTTTTCATTGTTCGAGAATACAGCTTCACCAGCTATTAAAGTTGTAATGGAGATGGTATATCCGTAATTTATTTTGCAATGATAACCAAAATGAAAAAACATCGGTTGTTTATTGCCCTTCCGGTGATGCATGAATTTGCACAATTATCTGGTTTTTTACGCTCAATGAATAACCAGATATATACCGATTTTGAATTGGTTGTGTGTGTAAACCAATACGATATCTGGTGGAAAGATAGTGCAAAAAGGGAGATTTGTGAAGACAACCAAAAGAGCCTGAATTTGTTGCGGAAGCCTTATTCCTTTGCTGTAAAAGTTATTGACAGAAGTTCTCCGGACAAAGGCTGGAGCGCCAAAAAGGGAGGTGTGGGACATGCCCGTAAGACCATTATGGATGCTATTGCTTCCGTTGCCAATGATACGGATATTATGGTCAGTATGGATGCCGATACGGTTTATCCGTATGACTATCTGTCAGTTATAGCGGATTATTTTCGTAAAAATCCAAAACATCTCGGGCTGTCTTTGCCCTATTTCCATAAGCTGACAGAAGATGAAGGAGACCGGCTGATACTTCGCTATGAAGTTTATATGCGCTATTATGCTTTGAACATGATACGCATAAACAATCCTTTTCGTTTTTCGGCATTGGGCTCTGCCATGGCTTTTCCGGTGTGGGCTTACCGTAAAGTGGGCGGACTTACGCCTGTACAGAGTGGCGAAGATTTTTATTTTTTGCAAAAGCTTGTAAAAAACGGCTCCATCGGCTATGCGGCTCCCACCGTGGCTTATCCCTCTTCGCGGTTTTCCGACCGTGTCAATTTTGGAACGGGACCGGCATTGATAAAAGGGCGTACCGGAAATTGGGATTCTTATCCGTTTTTCCCGGCGAAGTTATTTAATAAGGTGGGAAAAACATTTGATTTGTTCCCTCAGCTTTTTGAAGGGAATTTGCCCACGCCCATGGATGAATTTCTAAAAGAGACTTTCAAAACCGAACAAATCTGGGAGCCTCTTCGCAACAATTACAAAGACCGTACGAACTTCGTCAAAGCGTGCATTAACAAAGTGGATGGCTTACGGATTCTCCAATTCCTGAAAAAGTACAACTCTGCTAATGGAAAGAAACTGCTGCCGCTGACAGAATTTATCCGGGAATATTCCCCTTTTGCCATGGCTGAAAAAGAACTTTATGAACTAAATCAGAAGGGATTTGAGCAGTCGGATATGGAAATATTAACCCGTTTACGCGAAATGCTTTTTCAGTGGGAAAGCACATTGCGGGCAGAAAAAGGATAGCAATCATTTAAACTTCCTGATTCTAATGCAAAAACAGCCGGTGTTTTTCAATATTTCTTCGCGAAAGGCGGTCGTATTTCAATTTATTCCTATTTTTGCAAGCCTTGAAACGCTCCTACCGGATATAAAGCCGGATGTGTAAAAAATGTATTATGGAAAAGAAAGATCAAAACAATCAAAATCCTGCAGACAAGCCGCAGGAGGAGAAGCTCCGGGTTGACGAAACAACCCCAAAAACCAATCAAGTCAACAAGGGCCTTAGCGATGACGAAAAAAGACATATCGTTGATATGATTCAATCGACAGGGGGATTAGTTACTGTGCCCTTAAAACCAAAGTCTCCAGGCCGGCCTAAAAAACAGATTCCCAAAATACTGAAAGAAAAAATCCTCAAGCTTGTTCGGGATGGCAAACCCGCTGTCAAAGTTGATAAAGCAAAGGTAGTGGTGAAAGCTGAAAAGAAGGCAGTGCTTTCGGAAGCTGAACAGGTCTTTATCCTCGGCCTTCTCAGGGATACACACGCAAAAGTATCGAGTGGTGGTGATGGGCAGTTGGCAGCGGAACAGGAAATTGATTTCGATCAAATGAACAAACAGGAGCTCGTGGAGTTGCTGGAAAAAGTGGTACCTGAAAAAGATATTACACGTATAAAAGCCCGTGTGGCGAAAATTAAGGGCGCTTTTTATCTGCTAAATAAAGAAGAGGTTAATCAGCAAAAACAGGCGTTTCTAAAAGGAGGCGGTAAAGAGGAGGAGTTTACACACGTTGCCGGCCCGCTGGAAAAACGTTTTGATGATGCTTTTTCAATATACCGCCACAACAGGGCAAAATATGCCGAAGAGCTGGAAAAAGTAAAACAACAGAACCTAAAACGAAAATTTGAAATTCTTGAGGAGCTGAAAGAGCTTATTGCTTCTGAGGAAACACTCAAAAGGACATACGACGAGTTTAAACGTCTGCAACAGGAATGGAAAGATGCCGGTGTTGTTCCTGCTTCGGAATTGAATAATTTGTGGCAAAACTACCATTTTCTTGTCGAGAAGTTTTTTGATAAAGTACGCATAAACAAGGAATTGCGTGACCTTGATTTGAAAAAAAATCTGGAGCAAAAACTTGAACTTTGTAAAAAAGCGGAAGAACTGCTAGAGGAAAAATCGGCATTGAATGCTTTTAAAAAGTTGCAACAATACCACGATGATTGGCGTGAAATAGGTCCTGTGCCACGTGAACAAAAAGATGAGGTATGGGAGCGTTTTAAAGCTGCTACCGACAAGATTAATCAGCTGCGCCGCGAACACTACAAAGATATTCACGATGAGCAGGAGAAAAATTTTGAAGCCAAAGAGCTGCTTTGTGCAGAGGCCGAGAAACTCATTAATGAAGAGCATCCCTCTTCAGTAAAAGAATGGCAAAGAGCAACTGATAAGTTTAATGATTTATTGAATCGCTGGAAAAGTATTGGCAGAGCGCCAAGGGCAAAAAATGATTTAATCTGGAAGCGTTTTAAAACCTCGCTTGATGCTTTTTATTCTAATAAACGTTCTTTTTTCTCTGTACTGAAAGAAAGTCAGATGGAAAACTACAGTAAGAAACTGACACTGTGCGAAAAAGCCGAAGAGATAAAAGAAAGTACAGATTGGAAAAAAGCCACCAACGAGCTTATCGGATTTCAGAAACAATGGAAAGAAATAGGGCCTGTGCCACGTAAATATTCTGATAAAGTCTGGAAACGCTTCCGGGCTGCCTGTGATGAATTTTTTAACCGGAAATCAGCGTTTTATAAGAGCAGCCATAAGGAGGAAGAAGATAACCTGAAAAAGAAAGAGGAACTTGTTAAGGCCATGCTTAACTTTGATGTTAAAGCAGAAAAAGAAGAAAACCTGACTGCCCTCAAAGCCTTTCAACAGCAGTGGCTGGACATTGGGCATGTACCTTTTCATGTGAAAGATAAAATTTACAAGAGTTATCACGAGGCTTATGAGAAATTACTTGCAAAGCTGAACCTTTCACAGGCAGAGTTAAGCTCCAGAGGTTTTAAAAATAAGCTGGAAGTTTTCAGAAATTCTCCGGAAGGAGAGCATAGAATGCTACGTGAACGTGCTGCATTGTCTTCCAAAATGAAAAAACTAAAAGAGGATATTTCTCTGTGGGAAAATAATATAGGTTTCTTTTCCAGTTCCAAACAGGCCAGTGCACTGGTAAGCGATTTTGAGAAAAAAATTGAACGGGCTAAAAAGGATTATAACCTGCTAAAAGAAAAGATTAAACTGATTGATCAGGAGCTGTAATATGACCGTACAAATGATAGCATTTGTCTTGTCTGTATTCTTTTTGTTTTAAACCCTAACTGCATTGATTTGCCAAACCCCATGAATGTTGTCTTTAACAGGTCGTGTCATCCAAAAATGTCGGAACTTGCCGATGCATCGGTGGATATGATTTTTACAGATCCTCCTTATTTTCAATATCGCGCACAAAATGTGAAAGGCCTGAAAAATCATAAAGATGTGGTTACCGAGTTTGAATTTGACGGCTTTCAGTCGGAGAAAAAATACCTGTCTTTTCTGGAAGATATTTTGAAAGAGGCATACCGTGTAGCCAAACCGGGCGCCAGCGGTTATCTGTTTTGTGCCGACGATTTTGTTTCTTATCTGAACAGAATTATTGAAGCAGCAGGTTTCAAAGTTCGCAAAGTGATACACTGGCATAAGACCAATCCTTTTCCGGCCATTTCTTCGCGTAAGATGTATGCCAACAGTATGGAGCTGCTTATTCATTTCTCAAAAGGAAGTCCGGCTACATGGAATCATAAGCCGGTTAACGAGATGCACAATTATCGCAATACTGCTGTTACAAAATCAGATATCGAAAACCTGATTGAAAAATACCGGGGCGAAGATAAAATAGGACAGCTGTTGGAACTTATGAAAGATGCGCTTCGCGATGGAACGGTGGATAATCTGATTGAAAATTCCATTTGCATGGGAAAAGAACGTACCAAACACAAAACACAAAAGCCGTTGAAAGTGTGTGTCCCTTTTATTGAAATTAGCAGTAATCCTGATGACGTGATACTGGATCCGTTTATGGGTGCCGGCTCCACGGCTATTGCTGCTTTGCAGACCGGGCGTAATTTTGTGGGATATGAAATTGATGCCGGTTACTGCGAATTTATCCAAAAACGTTTTGATGATTTTCTTTCTAAGAACCCGGACTTTCAAGGAGAAAAACCGGTAATCAGAGTTTGATA
>WFNG01000206.1 GCA_015488735.1 Bacteroidales bacterium
AAATCCCGAACGCTTTTGTCGTCCATGGTCATCAGATAACGCTCGCTGTTGAAAGTGTAGTAGCTGGTATTTAAAATGGTATTTCTCCAAATCCCGGCAGCAGGAATATCTGCTCCCGACTGCCTGGAAGGAGCCAGTATGGCACGAAAATTAAACTTGTCTTTATTCCTTGTGTAAGGAGCAAAGGCAAAGAAATCTTTCACAAACTTCCGGCAATCGTTGATAAACTCACCCATTTGGGCTTCGGTGTAGCCTTCCGGCAAAATAACAACATCTACTTTTTTTGCCGGATTTCCGGTAACCTGTACATCAAATTCCGGATAAACCAATCTGTGGTCATGCCTGATAAAATAGTTATTTGTATCCACTTCATAACTGAACTTTTTGTGAAAAACACCGTTCCAGTCACGGCTGAAAAGCTCAATACGTACATTTTCTTTGGGATAAGGAATCACTACCGTTTCGGAGAAAGTACGGTTGGTTTTTTTGGCTTCCTTCGTCGTTTGCCACTCCCTGAAAAGGGTAGAGTAGCCTCGCGAATAAAGCAGCGAATCGTTTTTTACATCGAAAACCTTCACATAATAATTACCATAATTCATGGTGTCCACCAGGTTCACGTGCGAACCACCCCAATACGGCTCTGCAATCAACTCGTCAAAAGTATAGGACTCGCTGGTATCGTTACCGCTGTGGTAGTAGTCCATCCGCAGCGTTTTGTTATAGAAATATTTACTGAACTGCGCCTGAACGCTCAGGGTCAACAGGATAAATGTCAAAAGGAAAAGCTTCTTCATGATTTATTTTTTGAACAAAGTTAAAAATAAACAGAAGAATTTTTAGCCTTAATCCAGACATCATCAAAAACAAAACGCCCCCACCATAGATGACAGAGACGTTTTGCAAAATACCCTTAACAGGAATTGTTTACTGTTTTTGAATTTTCCTCACGGCAAAATCACCTTTCTCAAAAGTTATTTTCACCATGTAAATACCGGCTTTCAAATCAGAAAGTGAAATTCTGTTTGGATTATTCCTGAAAACAGCGTGGCGTTTACCCAGCATATCAAATACTTCCACGTTTTCTATTTTTTCTTTCGCGTGGAGCATAAGTATATCCTTTACCGGGTTGGGATAAAGTTTCAGGCTGGCATCATTGAAAAATGGTTTGATACCTGTAGAAATTGCTGTGTTCTCAAAGTACTCTAAATTAGCTGCGTAATTAGCATATTGATCACCCGCTTCTCCCACTAACAAATCCATATCTCCATCACCATCCAAATCGGCAAAAGCAGGGGCAGCAAGATAAGAAAGGGAATCAATGCCCGATGGGTTTTTTACCGGAGCAATGAATTTCGGATGGGTTTTTGTTCCTGTATTTTCAAAGTATTCTAAATTTCCATAATATTCTCCCACCAGCAGATCCTGGTCACCATCATTGTCAACATCGGCAAAGGCAGGAAAAGCAAAATAATAGGTTGATGTCAGTCCAAATGGATTTTTTACAGGAGCAGCAAATTGGGGATGGGTAGGCGTTCCCGTATTTTCAAAATATTCCATGTTGCCACCATTCACACTGTCATACGTACCCACCAGTAAATCCATGTCGCCATCACCATCCAAATCAACAAAAGCGGGGGCTGCAAAGTGGGAAACCGAGTCTAACCCAAACGGATTAATTATCGGTGCAGCAAATTTCGGCTTGGTGGCTGTTCCAATATTTTGAAGATACTCGAAAGAGCCATTATATCTGCCAACCAGTAAATCCATGTCACCATCATCATCAAGATCGGCAAAAGCCGGAAAAATAGCGTATGTAGTTGTATCTTTCATCAACGTATCCAACCCAAAAGGATTCTGGACAGGCGCAGCAAATTTTGGGTTTTTGGCAGAACCTGTGTTTTGGAAATATTCAACGTACCCTTTCACTTCAGCAACCAGTAAATCCATATCTCCATCTCCGTCAAGATCGGCAAAAGCCGGAAATGCTGCTGAGTCAACTGCCCGAAGTCCGAAGGGATTGGCTACCGGCTTGGCAAAAGACTGTGCAGACACCGGATTGACAAAAGAGAGTCCAATGAGTATGGCTGCCGAACCCAGTATCCGTCTCAGATAAACGCCGGAAAAGACAAATTGTAATTCCCTGATTAGTTTTTTCATCTTCAGAATCAGCTTTTGCGGCATCTCCGGAGAAGCCCCGTGAAGGGGCTGTTGCAGCCGTTGAAGTTTTTTAGATAAACCTTTGAGCTGCCTGATTTTGCGTGCGTAATAATTTTGCTTCATAATAATATTTTGGTTTATAAATAAATTAGTGTGTGTTTTCCTTCGGGATAGCCCAATAAGTGGCATCCGGTGTCATTTGCCCGGCTTTGTATGCAGGCGTGAGCGTATTCAATATATTGGGTCTGATTTTATCTGGTAAAATATGGATATCGTAGATTTCGTCTAACGAACTGAGATAAGTTATTTTTCCGGCAATACTTGCCGTGGGTAAATGGATGACCATTACCCCGGATTGGTTTGCTTTTTCGGCAAAGTCAAGTTTTCCAAAAGTAGAAGAATTCCTGCGCAGTTTTGACAAACCAATGAAGAGATAATCTTTATATAACGACATCCCACGCACAAAGCCATCCAGTTTCACCACCACCTCATACTTTCCACTGGTGGTATCAACTTTAATCAGTTCTCCCGTGGCCGACAAAAGTACATACAGTGCTCCGTTAAAAATGCGTGGCGTATGTGGCATGGCAAGGCCTTCAACAATTATTTCGTTGGTTTCCACATCAAAAACGACACCGGTTTTTGTAATATTATCTCGCCAGCTTTGGTAGCTGTTGCCCTGGTTAAAAGCGGTGGCATATTTTGGTTTCCCGTTTTTCATGGCCATTCCGTTCAAATGGCATCGGTCTTCCGAAACGAGTTTATCAATAAATGGCGGTATCCAAACCGGTGTAAAATTAAAACTATCGTCAATTCGGATAAGGCAGGAAAACAAAGTATTTACGGCATAAAGCTCGTTGTTGTGGCCAAAACTTAAATCGTGAATATCGAGCGGTCCGGTATGATAAGTAACCCGAGGCATATAGAGGGCATCATATTTATTGGGTGCTTTTGGATAATGCCTTGCCAAATCCGGAGAATTGGCAAACACAATTATTTCATCCTTGCAGGCCAAAGCCAGTTTTTTTCCTTTACGATCCTCTGCAATTCCCATTACTTTTTCAAAAGTCCGTGGTAACTGAACCAATGCATTCTCGTCTTTCGGAGATAAAAAAATCAATTTCCCTGCCTGGTAAGTCGAAATAGCCAGCGTGCACCCGAGCCGGAGTAACAATTCCGGTATCTGTGGCGTATATTGGCAACTAAACGGTGCCAAACTTTTGTCTGTTATTTCATTGGTGTGCTTACTGGTCATAAATCTGATAATAAACGAATTATGTTATTTTTATCGATTAAATTAGAATTAAAGCGGGAAAATATTTGCTGCCTTCAATGCTTGTTCGATAAGATAACTAAAAGAGTTAATCAAGACAAAAATATAAGAATTTTTTTAAAATTCCACCAAAAACCGATTTTTTAACATTTTTATATGTAAATTTTTTTCATCCCGGATACTACCTTCCGGTTTCCTTAAATAGTTTTACTTTTGTCATAAGCAAAGTAATTGAACAAAAATTTAAACAGGGGAATTTGTCTGAAATAACAGAAATAAAAAATGCCGTTACCGCCATGGCCGGGGAACTGACAGAAATTCGTCAACATCTCCATGCCCATCCGGAGCTGAGTTTCGAGGAAAAAAAGACCGCGGCGTACATCTCAAAACAACTCTCATCGTGGGGTATTCAACATCAAACGCATGTGTCCGGATATGGGATAACGGGAATTATCAAAGGTCGTAAGCCGGAGAAAAAAGTGGTGGCACTTCGCGCGGATATTGACGCGTTGCCTATTGTGGAGATGAACGAAATTCCTTACAAGTCATTGAACCAAGGCGTGATGCATGCCTGTGGACACGATGTGCATACCACCTGCCTGTTGGGTGCGGTGAAACTTCTTCACGAAAAGAAATCCGATTTTGAAGGAACCGTAAAATTCATATTCCAACCCGCGGAAGAGAAACTTCCCGGCGGTGCCATAAAAATGATGGAAGCCGGCGTAC
>WFNG01000207.1 GCA_015488735.1 Bacteroidales bacterium
CAAAATGCTGCCAAAATTGCCCGGGCGATTGGATTGAACATTCCTGATTCAACACGGTTGTTGCTTTGCGAAGTCGATGAAGACCACCCGCTGGTTTGGACAGAACAGCTTATGCCCGTAATGCCTTTGGTTCGCGTAGCAGATGTGGATTATGCCATTGACCTTGCTGTTCGGTGCGAACACGGCTTCAGGCATACTGCCATTATGCATTCGCTCAACATTGCGAAACTCAGCAAAATGGCCAAAGCGATGAACTGTTCCATTTTTATAAAAAACGGCCCCAGTTATGCCGGTTTAGGTGAAGGTGGTGCAGGGTTTGCCTCATTTACAATTGCAAGCCCTACCGGAGAAGGAGTTACCCGCGCAAGGACATTTACCCGCGAAAGACGCTGTACCTTAGTGGATTATTTTAGAATCATTTAATCTTAAATTGGTTTATGAAATTTGGTAAAATCACAGGAAGAGTAGTCAGCACGCAAAAAGTGGCATCTTTTGAAGGCTTAAAACTTGTTTTGGTACAACCGCTTGACGAAAAACGTGAACCGGTGGGCGATGCCATTGTTGCAGTTGACACACTTCAGGCAGATGTCGGACAGGTTGTCTATTTCGAGACAAGTAAAGAGGCCGGACGGGTAATTGAAACGGAAATGAATCCCTGCGATGCCGCGGTTATGGGAATAGTTGATGATATTAATATTACGGAAAATAAATGAAAATAGGAAAAGTTATCGGAACCGTAGTCTCCACTATCAAAGCCAAAGGTTATGAAGCGAGAAAAATACTCGTTATTCAGCCTGTTGATCCTGCCGGACTTTTTATCGGCACTTCATTTTTGGCTATCGATACCGTACAGGCAGGCGTAGGAGACACTGTCCTGACTATAGAGGAAGGGAACTCAGCGCGGCAGGCCGTTCAGGATAAAGATGCTTTTACTGTTAAAACGATAGTCGCAGGTATCGTAGATGAAATTGCGCAGGGGTAAAATGATAAAAACAAAGAAATATAATACAAGAAGAAAAATATCGGCCAAATTACCCATGCATAACAGACTGGCTTTTGCCGGCACGAAAAATAATATGGATACAAACGAAAATAGTAAACGTAAAGACCGCGTAAAGCGTGTTGCCCTTGGAGCCGACCATGGTGCTTTTGAGACAAAAGAAGCACTTAAAAAATACCTTGAGACTTTAGGATATCTCGTGGTTGATGTGGGAACGGACAACAGTACGACAAAGGTTGACTATCCTGATTTTGCCCTGAAGGTGTCAAAAAAGGTTGTGAGTGGTGCATGTGAGCGCGGCATAATGCTTGATGCTGCCGGCATTGGGTCTTCTATGGCGTGCAACAAAGTAAAAGGTATTCGTGCCGCATTGTGCTGGAGTACCGAAACTATTGTGAACAGCCGGATGCATAACAATGCCAATGTTTTAACTATGGGAGCCTTACAGCATTCTTTTTCAGATATCGCTGCTATGGCAAAACTTTGGCTTGAAACAGGTTTCGAGGGAGGAAGGCATTGGCCGAGAATAAATAAAATGATGTCAATTGAAAGAATGTAAACGAATATGGAAGAAAACGAGTTGATTGAAAAAATCACGAAAGAGATCCTTTCGAAGTTGGAAAAAATGAATAAAGTTGAGGATTTGTCAAAAGGCGGAAAGCCTGAGAAAAAGGCATCGCCTGAAACAATTACAGCGGAGGAATTAGCAGGTTATATTGACCATACCCTGTTAAAGCCGGGTGCAACAAAAGAACAATTTACGCAGCTGTGTGAGGAAGCTTTGCAATATAAATTTAAGTCGGTATGTGTCAATTCATCCTGGGTTCCTTTTGTTGCCAAAAAACTTAGAGGAACCTCGGTAAAAGTATGCTCTGTCATCGGTTTTCCTTTGGGTGAGATGGACACGAGAAGCAAGGCTTTTGAGGCCCGAAATGCCATTGCCAACGGTGCACATGAGTTGGATATGGTGATAAATATTGGTGCACTGAAATCGGGCAACTTAAAGTTGGTGGAAGAAGATATCCGGGCCATAAAACGGGCATGCCGAAGCACAACGCTCTTAAAAGTTATTATCGAAACATCACTTCTGACTGAAGCAGAAAAAATATTGGCTTGTGAAATTTCCAAAAAGGCAGGTGCCGATTTTGTGAAAACCAGTACGGGATTTACAGGCAGTGGTGCAACGGTTGAAGATGTTATGCTAATGCGACGGGTTGTCGGCCCCAAGATGGGAGTTAAAGCCAGTGGCGGTATTCGCGATTATAAAACTGCCGTAGCAATGATTCGTGCGGGAGCAACCCGTATCGGAGCAGGAGGAAGTGTGGCTATCGTAACAGGGAGTCCAAATACCAAAAGCTATTAACCTGAAGTTCGGCAGAAGACTTACCTACGGAAAGTTTTCTGCCGGACCTGATAGTTAGTATTTTAATTGACAGGGTTAATACAAAGAGTCCCGAAACTGTTTTAACGAAATAAGAAAGGGAAATTCTCACCCGGATTGTCTTTAAGAATTTTTTTTCCTTCTTTTATCCTTAGCTGTTCGTCGAGAATAGCTTGTTTTTTAGCCAGTTTTGCCATCACCTTATCATAAATCTTAGCCATTTCACTTCCCTGGTTAATATAATAATCCATACTGGCTCTTATCTGGCTTTTGGTAACATGATAATGGTTGAATAATGCCTGGTAATAGCTATTTTCTTTGCTTCCATATTCAGGATAGTGTTCTTTGTTATAAACTACAACACTATGAATAATTTCCATATCTGTTATAATATCAACCATTTTATCTTTTGAGATAAGATGAGCCGGCTTCTTTACCTCCAGTTTATTCACCTTGTAACATCCCGAAAAGAGTAGAGCAAGCAACAGGAATAATGTAATCGACTTCTGCATGGTTTAATTTCCCACTTCCGATAAAAACTTGATGCGCATCAGCCTTATTTCTTCTTCATTATATTCTGCTTCACCAAGTTCGTCAAGAGCATCCTGAATTGAATCGGTTTCTGCTTCCAGAAAATAATCATATATGTCTTCCTGATGATATTCATCCACCCGTTCTTCAATATAATAATTAATATCAAGCCGTGTTCCGGACGAGACAATTCTCTCAATTTCCGTTAACATTTCGTCAAGCGTAAGATTCTTGGCATGCGCAATATCATTCAACGGAAGTTTACGATCAATACTTTTTATAATATATACTTTTAGTCCCGACTTGTTGACAACCGACTTAATAACAATGTCGTTTGGCCGCATAATATCGTTCTCCTCAACATATTCCTGAATGAGGTCGCAAAAAGGTTGGCCGTATTTTTCAGCTTTCCCCACGCCCACGCCGATAATTTGCTGCATTTCTTTGATGGTAATCGGATATTGAATAGCCATATCTTCCAAAGATGGATCCTGAAAAATGACAAAAGGAGGCAAATTTTCTTCATGAGAAATTTCTTTACGCAGCTCCTTCAGCATGGAAAAAAGAATGGGGTCAGAGCCACTCATCTTTTGTCCTTTTCCTGAAACAATAATATCGTCATTTCCTCCATTATCGTAATCATGATCTTTTGCTACCATAATACTGTATGGCTTTTTAATAAATTTTTCACCTTCCTTTGTCAATTTTAAAATACCATAATTTTCAATTTCTTTTTCCAGCAGTCTCTGAATCAATGCCTGCCGGATAATCATCACCCAATAACGACTATCTTTCTCTTTTCCTTTATCAAAAACCGGTGTTTTATCCAGCTTTATGGCTTTTATATCACCGCTCTTCTTTCCTGCTATAATATCGGCAATCATGTTTACCTTATACTGTTGTTTTAAAAACTCAACGGTTGTCAATACCAATTTCACATCATCCATTCCCTCAAATTTTTCTCTCGGGTGGAGGCAGTTATCACAGGATCCACAGTTTTCCTTTGTATAAGTTTCCCCAAAATAATGAAGCAGCAGCTTGTGCCGACAAACAGAAGATTCTGCATAAGCCACCGTCTCAAAAAGCAGCTCCTTGGCAATTTCCTGCTCGGCTACCGGCTTGTCCTTCATAAACTTTTCCAGCTTCTGAATATCATCATAACTGTAAAAAGTGATACAGTTTCCTTCTCCGCCATCGCGACCGGCACGACCTGTTTCCTGGTAATAACCTTCAATACTTTTGGGAATATCGTGGTGAATCACAAAACGAATGTCAGGCTTATCAATTCCCATACCAAAAGCAATGGTAGCCACGATTACATCCATTTTTTCCATAAGGAACATATCCTGATTATTTCGACGTGTGGCAGCATCAAGACCGGCATGATAGGGTACAGCTTTAATTCCGTTTACTGCCAGGGTCTCAGCAATTTCAACTACTTTTTTACGACTAAGGCAATAAACAATACCCGATTTTCCGGGCTGTGTTTTAATATACTTAATAATATCCTTAATGACATTCTTGGTCTTGGGGCGAATCTCATAATACAGATTCGGCCTGTCAAAAGACGATTTAAACACCCGGGCATCTATAATATCCAACGTTTTTAAAATATCCTCCTGGACTTTAAGCGTGGCAGTTGCTGTAAGGGCGATAAGCGGAACTTTATGGCCAATAGCCTGAATAATCGGTTTTAACTTGCGGTATTCCGGCCTAAAATCATGTCCCCATTCCGAAATACAATGGGCCTCATCAATAGCATAAAAGGAAATTTGTATCTGCTTTAGAAACAAAATGTTATCTTCTTTCGTAAGTGACTCGGGAGCCATGTACAACAACTTGGTTTTTCCAGCGAGTAAATCTGAGCGAACCTGATTCATCTCGGCTTTAGAGAGAGATGAATTCATAACATGTGCGATGGCTGTTTCCGAACCGAAATTGCGGATCATGTCCACCTGATTTTTCATTAATGCTATTAATGGGGAAACAACAATAGCAGTACCCGGCTTTGCAATAGCCGGCAGTTGATAACACAGCGATTTTCCACCACCGGTGGGCATTACCACAAAACTGTCGTTTCCGGCCATGAGGTTATTAATAATATTCTCCTGGTTTCCCTTAAATTTAGAGAAGCCAAAAAAGCTTTTTAACAACGGTTTCAGGCCATATTTGTCATTATTTACACTTTCCATACTATCCGACAATATAAATTTATATCGTACTTTTGAGCGATTAATCAAATCATAACAAAATGATTAATCCCGATGAGTTTATTTTATTGAACCATTACAAATATAATAATAATATTTTACAATCACGTTAAAAATATTTTTTAAAAATTGGAAATACCTGAAAAAATTCGTCATATCGCCCTCGAAACCATTGCTACAGAAAGCAAAGCGGTTGAGACTTTAAAAAATTCTGTTAACCAGGATTTTATCGATGCTGTGGAAATTATTTACAAAGCGCAGGGCAGGGTAATTATTACCGGAATTGGCAAAAGTGCAAATATAGCCTCCAAAATTGTTGCCACCCTGAATTCAACAGGTACACCGGCCATTTTTATGCATGCTGCCGATGCTATTCATGGCGACCTGGGCATTATAAGAGAGGACGATGTGGTGGTTGCCCTGTCTAAAAGCGGAGAAACCCCTGAGATAAAAGTCCTGGTACCCCTGATTAAAGCGAGAGGTAATCATCTGATTGCCATCGTGGGAAATAGCCATTCTTATCTGGCTTTACAGGCAGACAAAGTATTGAATGTTACTGTAGAAAAAGAAGCATGTCCCAATAATTTGGTGCCGACTTCAAGCACAACGGCCCAACTGGTTATGGGCGATGCGCTTGCTGTAAGCTTGCTTGAATTGCGGGGATTCTCTTCTGGAGACTTTGCAAAAATACATCCGGGCGGAGCATTGGGAAAACGGTTATACCTGCGCGTTGCCGATCTTTTTGTAAACAATCAGGTTCCTCAAGTCAAAACCGATGAGAAAATGGAAAAAGTTATTCTTGAAATATCTTCAAAACGCCTTGGAGCCACAGCCGTTTTACAAAACGGAAAACTTGTAGGCGTAATTACTGATGGTGATTTACGCCGGATGCTGGAAAACCATACAGATTTTAAAGTCCTCAAGGCTTCCGACATAATGACTATTAACCCAAAATCTATTCAGAAAAACAAACTGGCCGTTGATGCTCTTGGCATCATGAAAGAGAACGATATCACCCAGCTTCCGGTTTTGGATGGCGAAAAATACGTGGGAGTTGTACATTTGCACGATATCTTAAAAGAGGGAATTTTGTAATGAAAGCCGTTAAACCCACCGATTTTAATACCTACCGGGAGGCAATGAACGAGAAAATTCTGGCTGCTCCCAACAATAAAATCATTAAACGAATATTTAATATTGATACCAACGCTTACCGTCCGGGTGCTCTTTCCGGAAAAACCAAGGAAATGCTGGGACTTGTCGCCTCTATGGTACTAAAGTGTGATGACTGTATTTATTATCATCTCGAAAGTTGTTTTGATAAGGGTGTTACCACCGAAGAACTTATGGAAATTTTTGGCATTGCCAACCTGGTGGGAGGAACCATTGTTGTGCCCCACACACGAAGAGCACTGGAGTTTTGGGAATATCTGCAAGTAGAACAGAAAAACAAAGAGTAGTGTTATGAAACTTTGGACAAAAAATTTGGTGAAAAAATACCACCAGCGAACAGTGGTAAAAAAGGTTTCTATCGAGGTAAACCAGGGTGAAATTATTGGACTTCTGGGCCCAAATGGTGCCGGAAAAACAACTACTTTTTATATGATGACCGGTTTAATAAAGCCATACGAAGGACAGGTGTTTATGGATGACCGGGAAATCACCGATTTACCCATGTATAAACGGGCAAAACTAGGCATTGGCTACCTGTCTCAGGAGGCATCTGTTTTCAGGCAGTTGAGTGTTGAAAACAACATTAAAGCGGTGATGGAATTCACTAATTTTACTAAAAAACAACAGAAAGAACGGCTGGAATCGCTGTTGGACGAGTTTGGCCTGCAACGTATCCGCAAAAGTCTGGGAATCCAGCTTTCGGGAGGAGAACGCCGCCGCGTGGAAATAGCCCGTTCACTTTCGGTAAATCCTAAGTTTATTTTGCTTGACGAGCCTTTTGCAGGCGTTGACCCTATTGCAGTTGAAGATATCCAAAATATTGTCGCAAAATTAAAGACAAAAGATATTGGCATTCTGATTACCGACCACAACGTACACGAAACACTATCAATTACCGATCGTTCCTACTTGCTTTTTGAAGGTTCAGTATTAAAATATGGAACTTCTGAAGACCTTGCCAACGATGAACAAGTACGTAAGGTTTATCTGGGCCAGAATTTTGAACTGCGAAAAAAGAACGATGTTACAAAAAAATAAAAGATATTAAACCTGAATATCCGTTAAATACACTATCAGCGACAAAAACAGATAAAACAAAATAATAAAAGGAATAGCGATTATCTGTAAAAAAACAAGTAAAAGCACTGCTATAATAAGGAAAATATATTTAATAAGATTTTCTTTCCAGCCGTAAGATTTAAATTTTAACGAAAACATGGGAAAAGAAGACACCAACAATAACGAGCCGAAAACAGCAATCATAACCAGAAAATAGGAGTTCGTAAATACCATGTACCAAAAATCCTGCGATGCAAACAATTCCCGCCGGATGAGAGGCAACGAAGCAATAAGTATTGCCAATGCCGGAGTAGGCAAGCCTTTAAACGAAGTAGTCTGGGTTTCATCAATATTAAATTTTGCCAGCCGCAATGCCGACATCCAGGGAACCAATATAGCCAGAAGCGGGAAAAAATCAAATCCTTCCGCCGTTGGATTTCCATGACTTATAACAATCATTTGATATATTATAAATCCCGGGGCCACCCCAAACGTAACCATATCTGACAACGAATCCAATTGCAAACCAATGCCTGATTTGGCATTTAACAACCGTGCCGAAAAGCCATCAAAAAAATCAAAAACAGCTCCTACAAATATGAAAAGACCGGCAAGCGCAAGGTCTGTCGGTGTTCCTTTAACACCAAAGTAGATGGAAATAATACCCGAAGTCAGGTTCAAAAGAGTAATGCTATTGGGAATATGATTTTTTAAAGCCATACTATATATTTTTATCCAAAACTACAAAGAAAACAATTCAGGCTGTTTTTTTACTTTTATCTTTTTATATTAATGAAGCTCCGGTAATCTCCCTGTTTCCCTTTTTTAATTCAATATTAAGAAAAACAACCCCATAACTATTAAACAGTTAACTATAATGGTTCTAAATTTTTATTAGCTTTGTAGCCGGTATTAATTTAAACTGAATATAAATTATGGCAAAAGTACTCGTACTGGGAGCAGGTATTTCAGGACACACAGCTTCCACCTGGCTAAGGAAAAAGTTGAACAAAAAACATGAAGTAATTGTGGTTGCTCCTACAACACACTACCATTGGATTCCTTCTAATATATGGATTGGCGTGGGGCGTATGACGACCGATCAGGTAAAATTCAGGTTGGAAAACCGGTATAAGAAAGCCGGTATCGTTTTTAAACAGGCCAAGGCCGTCTCTATCCATCCCGAAGGAGATAAAAACTCTGAAAAAGGTTTTGTTACTATCGAGTATGTAGGACAAGACAAATCTGGAAAGACTGAGAAAGTGGAATATGATTTTCTTATCAATGCAACCGGGCCCAAGCTAAAATTTGAAGCCACCGAAGGGCTGGGGCCAGGTAAAAACACGGTTTCTGTTTGCTCGTTCAGCCATGCAGCCGGGGCCTGGGAAAAGTTACAAGAGTCCCTGGCCCGCATGGAGAAAGGGGAAAAACAAAAGTTTCTTATCGGTACCGGCCATGCCGGAGCAACCTGCCAGGGAGCCGCATTCGAGTATATTTTAAATGTTCATTACGAAATTGCCAAACGTAAACTGGAACATCTTGCCGAGATAAAATGGATTACCAACGAGTATGAAATTGGTGATTTTGGTATGGGCGGGGCGTATATTAAAAGAGGTGGCTACATAACCTCAACCAAAACTTTTGCCGAATCATTTTTGAAAGAACGGAATATTAGCTGGATAAAGCGCGCCGGAGTAAAAAAAGTAGAACCGGGGAAAGTATTTTATGAATTGCTGGATGGCACGGAACACGAAGAGGAATTCGATTTTTCCATGCTGATTCCTGCCTTTTCCGGACCAGGATTAAAAGCTTTTAACAAAAACGATGAAGACATTACTTCTGTTTTGTTTGCTCCCAACGGATTTATGAAAGTGGATGCCGATTATACTAAAAAGCCTTTTGAAGAATGGAAAGCTACCGATTGGCCATCCACCTATCAAAATCCGAATTACAATAATATTTTTGCTGCCGGAATAGCTTTTGCGCCACCGCATCCCATATCCAAGCCCATGTTTAGTCCCAATGGCACAGGTATTTTTCCGGCTCCTCCCCGAACGGGGATGCCTTCGGGTGTAATTGGGAAAATTATTGCCGATAACATTATCGAATGGATAAAAAAAGGAGATAATTCCCTGAAGCATAAAGCTTCCATGGCAAGTATGGGCGCGGCATGTATCGTTTCGGCAGGCTTTGGCCATTTTAAAGGAGCTGCCGCCACCATGACCGTCTTTCCTATTGTTCAGGACTGGGACAAATATCCCACTTATGGCCGGGATATCCGTTATACTGTTGGGGAGGCAGGCCTGGCCGGTCACTGGCTGAAATGGTTCATGCATTATATGTTTTTGCATAAAGCCAAAGGATATCCTTTCTGGTGGCTGTTGCCCGAATAAATGTTTTGTAAAAATTAAAATATAAAATAAAATGAAAAATCAAGAACTTAGAACCATTGCCTATTCCGAAGAATCTTATCCGCCAATGCCCACAAAAACCACACAATATTGGCGTAGGTTCTGGCCCTGGCAGGTTTGGCGCTGGATAGTGCTGAATATTAAAATTATGCGCATTGTTGTCGGCGGACACTCGTAATGGTTGGATGACCAAATAATTGGTCATTCGTTATTCGTCATTGGCAACTTTTGCCTTTTTCTTCTTATCTTTTATCTTTTTTATCTTTTTACCCTTACTTTTGCTGCCTTAAAATAACAGCATGGATCCAACCGGTATCAGAATTGAAGATTTCAACTATCCCCTGCCCGACGACCGTATTGCCAAATACCCGTTGGCACAGCGTGATCAATCGAAACTATTGCTCCTGAAAAAAGGTCGGATATCCCAAAAAAAGTTCTTCGATATCCCTGATTTATTGCCGGATAATGCACTGCTGCTTTTCAATGAAACACGGGTCATTCAGGCAAGGCTGTTATTCAAAAAAACTACGGGAGCACACATCGAGATATTTTGCCTTGAACCGGTGGAGCCGGTAAATGATTTTCAGCTGGCTTTTCAGCAAAGGCCGCCGGTAGTCTGGAAATGCCTTGTGGGCAATGCCCGTCGCTGGAAAAGTGGCCGCCTTGAAGCCGTATTACAAATCCAAAACCGTGAAGTACAACTTTTTGCCGAACAAAAAGAAAAGCTGACGGATGCTTTCCTGATTTCCTTTTCATGGGAACCGGAAAACATTTCTTTTGCCGATATTCTGGAGTCCTCAGGGCTGACTCCGCTTCCGCCATATCTGCATCGCGAAGCAGAAGAAACAGACAAAACACGTTACCAGACAGTCTATGCCCGTTTAAATGGTTCCGTGGCCGCACCCACAGCAGGATTACATTTTACCGAAACCATTCTCCGGCAACTGGAAAATAAAGGAATTGACAGAGATAAACTCATTCTCCACGTGGGTGCCGGTACTTTTAAACCGGTATCAGCCGAAACCATTGGCGAACATGAAATGCACACCGAACAAATCCGTGTTCCCATTGATACACTCAGTCACCTGTTCCATGCCGGCGAGAAGTTCATTATACCGGTAGGCACTACTTCCATGCGATCGCTGGAAAGCCTGTTTTGGATAGCATTACGTATCTATCACGGAATAAATGAGCCGTTTAATGTATCTCAATGGGATCCATACCGACTCGAAATTCCGGAAGACTTTTCTGCCCGTAAGGCGCTGGAAATTCTGATTTCCAAATTAGAAGAACAAAAAGTCAGGAATCTGAAAGCGGAGACACAACTTATGATTGTTCCGGGCTACAAATTTCGTTTTGCCAAAGGATTGATTACCAATTTTCATCAGCCTAAAAGCACACTGCTTTTGTTGGTTTCGGCACTTATCGGCGACCAGTGGAAAGAGGCATACGATTTTGCACTGAAAAACGATTTCCGGTTTTTAAGCTATGGCGACAGCTGCCTTTTTCTGCCTTAAACAAATCGCCAGTCCGATTTCCTGAAAAATTTTTTCAACCATCCAATAAATTGTTTCTTAACACATTACAGTCTTTTAGCGAATAACTAACAGTTAGAAGTATTGAAAAACCCGGATTAATAATTGGGTTTATGGAATTTCCGTCCTATTTTTGGACAACTATTCATTAAAAAACAATTAACCTATGAAAAAGATCACCCATGATGCACAAAAGTTCTTCGATTTAAGAGATTTTGTTCTCAATGTAAAATCTTATGACGAAGCTGTAGCCGGATTTAAATGGCCCAGAATTACAAAATTTAACTGGGCATTGGATTATTTCGATGTTATTGCCGAAGGCAACCAAAAGCCTGCACTTATTTTTGCTGATGTGGACGGCAATGAGGAAACAGTTACCTACGATGAAATGATGAAGCGTTCCAATCAGGTAGCTAATTTTCTCAATGATATCGGTCTTGAAAAAGGAGATCGTGTCATGCTTATGATGGATACCTCCGTAGAAATTTATGAACTGTTTTTGGGTATTATGAAAGCCGGTGGTGCCATTATTCCCGCTTCCACATTGCTGTCACCAGCTGATGTTTCCGACAGGATTATACGGGGCGATGTAAAGTTTGTAATTGCCCACAACAAATATCTCAGCCGTGTGGATGAAGCCGGAGAAGCTTTGTTCAGGCTTAAAGGTTTGGTTTGTGTGAAACCACAGGAAGATGAATGTCATTGCGAAAGAAAAGAGAACATTCCCTGTTGGGTCGATTATAAAGAATACGTGAATTATGACAAAACTTTTGAATCGAATTTTATTACTTTTTCATCCGACATATTGTTTCTTTTCTTTACATCAGGAACTACATCAAAGCCAAAATTAGTCATGCATCCCCACCATTATCCCGTGGGACATCTGACCACCATGTACTGGCTCGATTTGAAACCCGATGATGTGCATTATAACATAAGCTCTCCCGGATGGGCTAAATTTTTGTGGAGCAGCTTTATTGCACCATGGAATGCCGGTTGTACTGCTTTCACCATAAAATACGACCAGTTTGACCCCGACAAAGTGCTGGATGCCATGGAGAAACATAAAATCACCAGCCTCTGTGCCCCGCTCAGTGTATGGAAACTATTCGGCAGCAGGGATTTCACAAAATATAATTTCTCGTTGAAGAAAATGGTCAGTGCAGGCGAGCCGGTTAACCCGGAAATCAGTAAAATGGCTAAGGAACTTACCGGAATTGAATTGCGGGAAGGCTATGGCCAGACCGAAACGACAGCCATGGTGGGTACTTTCCCCGGAATGGCAACCAAACCCGGCTCCATTGGGAAAATAGCACCCGGATATGAAGTGAAAATTCTGAATGCACAACTCGATGAGGTGGAACGTGGGAAAGACGGACAAATTTGCTGTGCCATCTACCCCGTAAAGCCCATGGGTTTGCTCACAGCTTACGAAGATACTCAACGCAACAAAGACATCTTCAAAGGTGGCTGGTACCTGACCGGAGATACTGCTTATATGGATAAAGAAGGGTTTGTCCATTTTGTAGGTCGTGTGGACGATGTGTTTAAAAGCCTCGACTACCGCATCAGCCCGTTTGAGGTAGAAAGCGAAATCATTGAGAACCAGGCCGTACTGGAGGTTGGCGTTATTCCAACGGTGGACAAAAAAGACCGTATCGTTCCCAAAGCATTTATCGTTTTGAACCAGGAATATACACCCAACCGGAAGATGGCATTGGAGATTTTCCGTTTTATCCGCGACCACATGGCACCATACAAACGTCCCCGTTCCATCGAATTTATGGATGAATTTCCGAAAACCATCAGCTCCAAAGTCATGCGTAAAGACCTGCGTGCCTATGACGAAGAGTTAAGAAAAGAAGGAAAAACCGGTAAATATGAATTTTTTGAACTGGAATTTGCCAAAGAGCTGAACCTGAGAAAGAGAAAATAATCCACACATTTAATCTTTTAACCACGAATTCAGATGGATAGCCATGAATTCACGAATAAATTGTTATATAGAAAAATATAATTCGTGAATTTGTGGCTGATACTATTTCTGGTTTGGGGAGCCAATCTTCATTTGAAGCTTATAACCTGAATTCGAGAATTATTTTGCCATAGACTACAAAATCTGCATAGAATTTATGAGGCAAGGTAATATCCTTGTAAATGACCTTGTACTCTTTTTCCCGTTCAAACGGAATGTTGGCTTTCCGAAA
>WFNG01000208.1 GCA_015488735.1 Bacteroidales bacterium
AAGTATGGCCAGCTTAATGTGCAATTTGATGGCGGCGTACATAGTGTAAATGCCTGCCCCAACCGGATGGATCCGGCCATTTCACAAATTTCTGTTGAAGACATCGAGCGGGTTGAGGTTATCTATGGCCCTTACAGTGTTAGGTTCGGCCCTGTATTTGGCGGGATTGTAAATGTTGTTAGCAAACATCCACAGCATACAGGCAAGGTCCTTTCCGGCTCACTGGATGGCGGATACCTGACGAATGGTAACAATTATTACACCGATTTGTTTACACAGGTTGTCAGGAAAAAATTTGATTATTCTGTGAATGCCGGATACAAAAATTATGGTAATTACAAAAGTGGTTCGGGCGAAACTATTGCTTCTTCTTTCCGGCGAACGGGCTATACCACCCGCTTTGGTTATAATATTTCGGAAAATCAACGAATTCAGGCAACCTGGCGACAGAGTTTCGCCCGCGACGTGCTTTATGCCGGCCTGCCTATGGACGCTGAAGAAGACAACAGCAGCATCCTTTCTTTGGATTATGGGATAAAAAATATTTCCAAAACACTGTTTTCTCTGAAAGTGA
Source organism: Bacteroidales bacterium (assembly GCA_015488735.1). GTDB lineage: Bacteria > Bacteroidota > Bacteroidia > Bacteroidales > F082 > Sulfidibacterium. The sequence goes on from WFNG01000208.1 coordinate 575, forward strand.
AAGTGTACGGTTCTTACGTTTCTCATTTGATGACCAACAAAAGACGTCCGAGTTATAAATATACACATGCCAATACACCTGTTGATGCACGGACTTTTGGCGGGCGTATTGAAACAGGGATAAGTACCGGACCGCGTAATATTTTATATGTAGGAATGGATTATCAATATATCGGTAAGAATGGCACGCGAAAAAGGGTGGTGTACATTAATGGTTGTACAGGTGTTGTTCTTCCCCATCCAAAAACATTTTATGATAAAGTGTGGCAGGATTCCCGGAAAAATGACCTGGGACTGTTTTTTCAAAATAAATTTTCTATTGGCAAATCGCTGGACTGGTTAGTAGGATTGCGCATTGACCAGGTTAGTTACTCTATTTACGATCCTGCGAAAGACTTTTTTGCTTTGTATAACGGGAATATTAAACCCGAAAATCGTTTTGTCCCCGAAATTACTACCAGCTTTTCCTGGAGACCTGTCCGGGGATTTTCTGTTCAGCTGGCAACAGCACGGGCAGAGCGCACACCTGGCCTCGAAGAGTTGTTTATCAATCATTTGAGTGTGGGTATGGATGCTTACGAATATGTTGGAAATCCCAATTTGAAACCGGAAGTGAATTACCAGACTGATTTGCGTGTGGAGAAAAGCTGGAAACAGGTGAGTGTTTTTGCCGATGTTTTTGTTTCCTTTTTACAGCATTATATCACGGCAAAAGTGGATACGGCTATTCCGCGGAAGTTTATGCCTTGCAAGGCCCCAAAATACACGAAAAAGTTTACCAATATCAATCATGCCTTCAAAACCGGTTTTGAGGCCGGTATTACCTGGCGGATTGCCAAATATTTTATTTATGATTTATCGGCTTCGTACACTTATGCACAGAACATTTCCCGGGATGAACCGTTGCCTGAAATTCCACCTTTTACTACTGTTTCGGGCCTGACTTTCAAAAACAAAAAACTTGATACACGTTTGTCGGCACGTGTTGCTTCTGCACAAAACCGTGTTTCAAAAAGTTTTGATGAGTCTGCTACTCCCGGCTTTGCCGTGTTTGACTGGTATTTTAATTACCATGTGGCTAAATTTATGTCCGTTCGTGCTTCCGTAACCAATATCTTCAATAAAAACTACGTGAATCATCTAAGCCGGCCATATAAAAACATGAATAAAACCAGTCAGTATTTTGAGCCGGGAATAAGTTTCAATGTGGGAATAAAATTTGGTTTTTAATTACCGGAATATATAATAAAATGCTATATTTGTTGGGAATAAGAGGAAAAACGAATTCACTAAATATCGTAAAATGGCAAAACAAGAACTCAACCGTCGCCAGTTTCTAAAATCCGGTGTTATTGCTGTGGGAGCATTGGCGGCAGTGGGAGCCGGAGTGGGCTATTTGCAAAAGGTAACCACGGAAAATCGGATTAACCAGAAATTTCTGCGCCCGCCTGGCTCCATTGACGAAAAAGACTTTATTTATGCCTGTATAAAATGCGGCCTTTGTATTCAGATTTGTCCGGTACAGGCCATTAAATTTGCCGGGATAAAAGAGGGACTGGCCTATGGAACACCCTATATTGATGCGCGCAAACAGGCATGTGATTTGTCTTGCGATTCCATCCAATGCGTTGAAACATGCCCTACGGCAGCGCTTTATTTCGTCCCTTTTAAAAATGCCGGGGAGAAAGCCATTGAGAAGTATGATAAAACCCACAGAGCAGACCCAAACTACAATCCTTTTCCCGTACAGATTCTGGCCATGAAAAAGCAGGTGAAAATGGGACTGGCAAAAGTGAATGAAAAAACATGTCTGGCTGTTTTGGGAAAGGGTTTTAAGGGAATTCCCCGCGGAAAAGATTTTAAGGGGATAAACCGGTCTCCTTATGGGGATTCCCCAAAAGCAACACCTTTGCGCGACAAACAATATGATGCGAAAATTTGCGATGTCTGCGTGAAAGAATGTCCCATGGGCGAGGAGGCTATTGTCATGGGCGTACATACAAATCCCGATGGTACAACAGGTTATAAGCCAGACGTGCTTGACGGTTGTGTGGGTTGTGGCGTATGCGTTATGGTATGTCCCACCGCGGAACCCAGTATTATTGTTGAACCTGTAAATACTTAACCTTATGTTCTGGAAGAAAAATACAACAGCTTTACCGGTTAAGTCCAAAGAGGATATGCCCTATACAAAAGCAGGTCTGAGTTTCAAAGCCTGGCGGGAGAAATACGGCGGACGGCATAAATGGCGCACCATTCGGTGGGCTGTGCTCATCAGTATTAATGGTCTTTTCATTTTATCGTTTTTGCTGGATATCTCCATGCTCGAAGGTTCATTAAGTGGCTCCCGCCTTGTGGGTTTTTACCTTATGGATCCTTTTAACACCTTGCAGCAGCTTGTTATCTCTTTTTATACGGGACATTGGGTACATTTAACCATGAATTTTGTGATTGGAGCCGGTACCATCCTTGTCTTTTACTTTTTGATGGGAGGAAGGACTTTCTGCTCATGGATATGTCCTTACCATTTTCTGGCCGAATGGGGTGAGAAATTACATAATTATCTTGTGAAAAAGAAAAAGATAAAGGAACACGCCTACAATCGTTATCTTCGTTATGTTTTTTGGGCAGGTTTCCTGTTGCTGGCGTTCTTTACCCAAAACCTTGTGTTTGAGGATCTGAACCCGGTGGGGATTCTCTCGCGTGCCATGATTTATGGCCCTGGATTAATCTTGTTGTGGATATTGTTACTAATTACTTTTGAGATTGTTTACAGCAAACGTTTTTGGTGCCGCTATGTTTGCCCTATTGGCGCTACTTACAGCATGGTGGGACAACTAACGCCGTTTGGTGTTAAATTTGACCTTGACAAATGTGCGCATTGCCTCGACTGCCAGAACGTATGCCTTGTTCCCCATGAACTCTGGTTTGTGGAGCGCGGAAAGGCAACAAATCAGCGTCACGATGTGGGTGCCGATTGTACCCGGTGTGGTTTGTGCATTGATGTTTGCCCGGGTGAGGCGTTGAGTTATACAATTAAAGGTTGGGATAGAATTTTATGATGGAGAAGAAAAATATTCAGACTGTTATACAGGCAACCCGCCTGTCAAAATCGTTTAATAAGGTTCAGGTACTGAAAGAGCTGTCGGTTGACTTTAACGAAGGCGACCGGATTGCTTTGATAGGACAGAACGGGGCAGGGAAAACAACTCTCATACGTTGTATCCTCGGCCAGTATGTTTATGATGGACAATTGCGTGTCCTAGATAAAAATCCGAGAAGTAAACGGGTTGATATTTTAAAAGAAGTGGGTTTTGTGCCGCAAATTCCACCACCATTGAAGATAACCGTAAAAGAGTTGCTGCGTTTCTTTTCTGATTTAAGTAACGTGCCGAAAGAGGAGTATGTGGATATTGCTGAAAAGTTAGGGCTGGAGATAAAAAACAGCTACAACAAGCCTTTTGTGGCACTTTCCGGCGGGATGAAACAAAAGCTGTTGGTATCGTTTGCCCTTGGGAAAAAACCAGCTATTTTACTCATGGACGAACCATCGGCTAATCTTGATCCGGCTGCCCGTGAAATATTTTTCGATTATCTCAGCAAATACAACAAAGAGGCATTGCTTGTTTTGAGCAGTCACCGGATGGCCGAAATTTCCGGCCTGGTAAACCGTGTGGTGGAGATGGATTTCGGACGAATTGTTTTGGATAAAGTATTAGAACCATTAAAAAATTAATTACTATGAAAAAATTATTTCTTCTTCCCGTACTTTTAATATTGGTGTGGTCGTGTAACACAGCACCAGACTATTCGCCGCGTAAGGTGAATTATGATCGTGATATTTGTGCCCAGTGTCTGATGGGTATTGCTGACCAGCAATATGCGGTGCAGGCCATTAACGCTTATGGTGATGTGCTTTGGTTCGATGATATTGGATGTTTGAACGAATACATGAAAGGACCGCAGTGGAAAAAGTTTGTAGGCGGAAAGAAGGTGCAGATTTGGGTTGGCGACGATGAACACAAAGGTAAATGGCTCGATGCGGAAAAAGCTTATTATAATTTTGGGAAACATACACCCATGGGTTATGGCTACAGCGCAGTAGCTCAACCCAATGATTCCACTTTTACCTACCGGCAAATGATGCAACGTATTGACGAAGGAAAAACCATGCGTGAACAGTTTCTGGAAAAACATAAAATGATGGGTAAAGGGATGAAAAAAGATTCTATAAAAAGGAAGTAAAAAGGATTATGGCAACAGGTTTTAAGTCGATTTTGGTTTTGGATTTAAACCAAAGTCTCCGTAGTAAGGGGTTTTGGATATACAGTATTTTGTTTGGTGGTTTCGTGGCTTTTATGTTCCTTTCCGGAATTACCGAAACCCAAATTATCGGATTTGTGGGGTTGGGACGGTTGATGGTTACTTTTATGCAGGTTTGTATGGTGATTATTCCCATTTATGTGCTTATCACTGTCGTACGTTCCATAGTGGGGGATAAAGAAAGTAACGTAATGGAATATATGCTCTCTTTACCGGTTTCGTTGAGCGATTTTTATTGGGGGAAATTTATTGCCAAATTTATTGTCACGTATATTCCACTTTTTGTTTCACTGTTAGGCGCCGTAATATGGGGCACCATTACCAGTCTGGATATTCCCTGGGATATGTTTGCTTTGTACAGCTTTTTGCTGGCTGCGATGGTTTTTTGTTTTTTGGGGATAGGTATGTTTATTTCGGTGTATGCCCGTTCACAGGAAATGGCAATAAGTACAGCATTTGTATTGTGGTTGCTGCTGGTAGCTTTTATTGATCTGTTGCTTATGGGTATGTTGTTGAAGTTCAGGGTTAACCCCAGTTTGGTTATTGGCCTTGGGATGTTGAATCCGTTACAGGTTTTCAGGGTAGGTGTATTGGTTCTTTTCGATCCCAAACTTACCGTCATGGGACCGGCTGCCTATTTTGTCCTCGACACGGTCAGCCGTGGGGTGTTTATAGTGTTCTCGGTGGTTTATCCCACACTGCTCGGCTTTCTTTTTGGCTGGCTTGGAAACCGGCGTTTTAACCGGAAAGATATTATTTGATTTTTGTTTTAGTTTTAAGATTATGCGTTTGATTTCTCGATTATTATTCGTTTTTGTCCTGCTTCTGAACCTTGCAGCTTGTAATTATTCTGTAAAAAAGGCAGAGAATACAAAAGCTGGCAGCTCTTCTGAAAAACAAAAAAAACCTGAGTTATCATCATTTAAAAAGGTAGCTAATTTTTTAAGCCAGCATGAGATTGACAGTATTGTTAATGAGAAGTCAGTGCTCAGGAACGGGAAGGAAAGGCAAAAAGGTATTAAACCACTTCCGCAGAATGGCGATGATTTTCGCCGTGAAATGCTTGACAACGTATACTGGAATGGCGTACATGTAGTGGATGGCGATTTCCGTGGTGCCAGTATGCGGTCGGCAAAATGTAGCGAAACCAATTTCAGTTATTCCGATTTTCGTACTGCTGATATTCGATGGTCACTTTTCGACCGTTCTTTGTTGCAGCATTGCAACTTTAGCCAGGCCAAATTGTTTCATGACCATGTTACAGATTCCCGCCTGGACAGTTCCGATTTTCAGGGTGCCAATATGTTCGGCATGACAGGACACAGGGCATCGTTAATGTATTGCAATTTTACCAACGCCTTGATGAAGGATGTGGAGTTTACCCATGCCAATTTCAGCCACTCGGTGGCAATACATACCCGGTTTATACGAGGGGTGTTGTCAAACTCCAGGTTTGATGATTGTAATTTAACAGATTCTGATTTTACCGGTGCCGGACTGGAAGGGGCCAGCTTTAAAAATGCCCTGTTGAAAAATGTAAATTTTGGAGGCGCTCATTTGCAGGAAGCTGATTTCTCCGGTGCTGACCTGGATGGTTGCAATTTTTATGGCGCTGAAATGCGGAATACAATCTTTAAAGGCGCCAGAAATATTCCATCAATATTAAAAAAAATGTTGGAAGATGGACAAATAACGGCGGTTATTACCCAACGAGGTGACAAATAGAAAACCCAAATTATGACAAGAAGAATCTCTGCATATTTTTTACTCTCTTTTCTTTTTATGAGCTCTTTGTTTGCTTCCGAACCGGTAAGGGGAGATACGGTGGAATATAGAATTGACACGGCTTTGAGTAGGCTCTATTGGTCTTGTAACATACACCACGGATACATTTATCTGAAAGAAGGATGTATAAAAACAGTGGGGAATCAGATTGTTGCCGCCGATGTTTTGTTTCAGATGGACAGTGTATTTGATCAGGATATTACCTATGATTTGATGCGAAAGACGTTACAGAATATTTTACGCTCTGATGTCTTTTTTAACACCAAAGTATATCCTTATTCCCGGTTCTTGCTGGACGAATCCCGGCTGTTGAAAGGCAATGAATATCAGATTACCGGTGATTTGGAGATAATGGGGATTCCAAACTGTATTCGGTTTCATGCTGTAATTAACAGGAAAGGAAAAATGCTGGAAGCAAAATCACGGAAATTCTATGTCAACCGTCTGCACTGGGGCATTACCAGCTATTCGCGGCATGTGGCTACCAGCGACAAAAATTTTATTGTAAGCGACAGCATAGGTATTTCGTTTGACTTGAAAGCGGTCCGAAAATAGAGATCCCCTGTTATTTTTCGGGGTTTGAGGAAAAATCCATAAATGCGATTTCGTTTTTAATATCATCACGCATGCCACGGATGGTTTTTTCAGAAAGAATTTTGTAAAAATTCCCTTTAACAATTTGGTAGTCTTTATGGATAGGGCAGGGCTTTTCTTCGTTACATTCATGTAATCCAAGCCCACAGGTGTTAAAAAACTGAAGTCCTTCTATGGCGTCAATTAAAGAAAGAAGTGAAATATCCATGTCTTTTTCATCGATATAAAATCCGCCATGGGGTCCTTTCGCCGATTTTATGACTTGCTTTTTTGCCAAATCCTGCAATACTTTCCCAAGATAATGTTCGGGGAATCCTAATTCCGATGCTATTTGTCTTATTCCCAGTTTTTTATCTTCTGAGGAGTGAATGGACAAATAAACCATGGCTCTAATGGCATATTCTGTAGGTTTTGAAAAAAATGTCATAATCGTTCGGTAAATTGTTGCTTTACAACTGCAGCTGCAGAACAACAATGGTTTTATAAAAATTTACATTCCTTCAATGGCCTGACGCCCGGCTTCGGTAATCATCTCGGGCGACCACATGGGTTCCCATACCAACTCCACATCAATTTTATATCCTGGATAATTGGCCTCCAGTACTACTTCCACGTTTTGCATGATAGTGTCACCCAGTGGACAACCGCGGGTGGAAAGTGTCATAACTACCCTGATAGATTTCTCCTCTTCGTTATGTTCAATTTCATAAACCAGTCCGAGGTCAACAATGTTGACGGCTACTTCCGGGTCAACAACGGTTTTCAGCCTTTCGGCTATTTCTCTTTCTTTATTGGTAAGTTGATGGATGTTACTCATTTTCTATGATTTTTTCTTTGTGAAATACGATTTTAAAAACATTGTAATTGTATAAAACTGCCGTGATAATAAACATGGCTCCGGCAGCCTGAATTAGCCATACTAAACCGGCCAGCTCTCCCAGAATCAGGAAGGTGAAAGCAACATAAAAGGTCTTCATGTGAAGACTGGCTATCCTGTCTGAATAGATTTCCTGTGGCAAAGGAATTTTCTGTTTGCCCACTTTGGCGGAATATTTCTGTAACCAGACAATAAACGGCAATGTTTTGTAGGTTTGGCCAAGGATAAGCGCCGTCAGAAATCCGAACAAAATGCTCATAATAAATGCAATATCAATATGCAGCTGGAAAGGACTTAGGAAGTCGGGGCTCACCATGGAAAAAATTCCCAACAAAACTGTAAATGCCAGGATAATAAAGGCTGCTTTGGAAAGCTTCATTCCTGTATCCAGGTTTTTACGAAAGCGATGTTTAAAAGCATAGTAATTATAGGACAGGTACAGGATAATCCCTGCCAGTATGGGAAGTGCAGAAAGCATAAGCGCCCATGGCTGCGGGTAAAAATAATAGGTGGTTGCCAGAGCGATAACACCAATATTGAGCAGGTAATAAGTATATTTTAGCAGGTAATCGGGTAATTTGTGAATAATGAGAAACATGGGCATAAGCTTGCTCGATACGCCAATCACAAGGAACAAAAACCATCCTGTAAGGCCCAAAGTTAAATGCATCTTTAAAAGGTCGAGGACACTTACCGGAATGAAAGGATGCGCAAAGTTAATGATGATGAGAATGGCCAGCGAAACCGTGAGAACCAGATAGATGATCCCGGTGACAACGAAAATGTTTCCCATATCCATGCGCTCAGAATGAAAAGCACTTTTCAATGTATTAATGGCAAACAGAATAACACCTGCCAGGATAAGTGTACCGGAAATCTCAAACCAGAGCCAGTTTTGAGCCGACCCGAAATCGGCTTCCCAGAAATTAAAAACCAGAATAAGCAACCCGGAACCAAAAAGCCAGAAAGTTATTTTGGCCAGCATTTCACTGTAAAGCTTTACCTCCATGACCACCGGAATAAGCTGGTACAGTGAACCAAAAATAATCATGGTGATAAAGCCCAGTACCATGAGATGTGTCAGGGTGAGCATTCCGGAATTCAGGTGATAGGGTAGAACCAATTGAGGTGCGGCCACCAGCATAACAACCGATGCTGTTAAAAACATGAGCGCAGCAAAGACAAAATGAGGTAGTACCACTGAAGGGGAAGGGGCGTTTTTTGTGCTAAGTCCTGCTTGCATTACTTGTAGATTATAAGTTCCAGGTTGTTTTCATCTATGGGCTTTTGCACCAGTTTGAAATGGCGATTTTCCAGCTCGGGCAACAGATATTGTGGTAACCGCTTATGATGAACGTACAACGCTTCGCCTTCTGACAGCTTTTCCAACTCTTCCAATACAGTAACCATTGGCATGGGCATTTCCAGGTCGCGGACATCAATTACCTTCAGCTTTCCCGAGAAACGTTTTTCAATGGTGGCAAAATCATCCCCTTCATTGGTTTTTATTTCTGTTACTTTTTCAGCGGATGATATCTCCTCCGTTTTCCGTAAATAAGTATGTACCACACCAGGTTCAGGCCGTTTGGATTCATATTTATAACCTCTTTTTTTGAGGATATTTAATATGGGAATTGGTTCAAAGGTGTTGATAATCAAAAGTGTCTGATTGTCGTTTATGGTTTTGAGTGTTTTCATTATTTCGTCAAAAGGATCAACGCCACCGGAGAGGATGGGCCGTACGTCCAGTGTGACAATATTGGCTTCGGAGGTGTTTACTTCCATTTTATTTTCTGTCGCTTTTTCAACGGGTTTTTCTTTTTCCTGTCCGTTGAATTCCACCTGATATCCGTTTTCCTGAAGTTTTTTCAGAAAAGCCTCTGTAGTGATACCTCCGACTTTTGCGGCATCGGCCACACTGACGCGGGAAGCCAGCATTTTACAAAGAATGGGATTTTTCAGTTTCCTGAAATGCTTATTAATGGAAGCAATAACATCAATAACTTTTTCATCGTATTTAATGATTTTCGAAATCTTCGTTTTCGCTGTTATAATCATGTTCGGTTGTTTTAAAGTTTGATGCAAAAATAAATAAAATTCTTTAATAAAAGAGTAAAAGGTCTTTTATTATTTTATTTTTTTTGAGCCATTTTATTGACGCTATAGAAGGAGGCCGGCGTTGCTGGTAATGTAAAGGCGTTTCTTAATGTTTAACACAGATAAAACATCCATGACGAAAAATTAAGAAATATTTCAAAAACTTCATAGTCTATTTTCAATGGAATTGACGATGAATAAATAAAGGATTACAGAGTAAAAATAACTAAATTTGCCGTTAGTTGGAATAATAAAAAACGAAACAATAATAAATGAAATACATTAAAAATGAAAACTCCATTTAAACTATCGTTCAAGGAAGAAATAACCGGAACTCCTAACAAGACGATTTTAGAGAGTTTCAAAGCCAATTTTAGTGATACGTTTTGTGGCAATATTTCGATAAATTCAGACAAGGAATTGGTGGTTAAAAACGGATACTTTCGATGGAAACCGGATTTGAATTGGAATTTGTGGCTTGGTATAAGAAAAGCAAGTGTGACAATCAGGGAAACAGCAGATAAAAAGAAAAGAACAATAAAATATTCGATTGACTTTACATCCTATATTTTTGTTTCCCTTATTATTATTATTCTATTTCCGCTTTTTTTAAAACTAACAGGCTTATTTAGCAATCCGCTTATAAAATATCTGACAATCTTCTGGGTAGTATATTTTGTTATTATGTTTTTTGTCTTAGTCCTAAGACATCGGTCGATATTTAAGCGGACTTTAAAATTCGGGGCTGTTAATTATCCCCTTGGAAATTATGACTGGGATACAATAATTAACAACATGACAGATTTGGAATTACAAGAAGTAGTAAGTGGACGGAAACAATTACCAAAAACAGTAGTTGGACTTGCAAAAAAAGTACTTGAGAGAAGAAGTAAAAACAAATAAATTACTGGCTACAACAATTAGCATTCTGATGGCCGGGACGGCCCAATCTGAACGGGGCGTTGACGAAACCGGCAGCAAAAGTTGTAAATATTATTATGGGGTTTTAATGGGTTTTGATCGGGCTTTTCGTTGGTTTTCAGCAGGCCAATAGTCCCGGAATTATTTAGTTTATCTCAAATCATCCGGTTTTTTTGTATAATTGCACGAAAAACGGATTACAAATCCTTGGTTTTCAAACTTTCGGATTACAAATCCGAAAGAGCCCGAAGGAATCCTAAAGAGCCCCATGGTTTTTCCCCAACGAATTGCACGAATTACACGAAATTTTGTTTTTGTCCCCCCGTCCCTTCGTCTCTTTGTCTCCTCGTCCCCTCATTCCTTTGTGAAACTACTTCGTGAAAACCCTTCGTGCCCCTTCGTGGTTAATCTCCTCCATCGCTTCAGGCGTCCATGCCCGAAGTATATCTTTCTCTGAAAAGGGAAAAAGTCGGGGCAAAAAGAATTATCCTACTTTTGCCGCTTATAATTTTTAGTGTATGAAACAATTTTCTCTCTCTCTTGTTTTTTTATTTCTGGGTTTTGTGTTGTTTGCCCAGGCTCCTGCCGGCTATTATGATGCTGCTTCCGGCTTAAAAGGCAGAACCCTGAAAACGGCCCTTTACAACATTATTAAAGGCCAGAAAACCTATCCTTATACCAGTAACAGCAGCACCGATGTCTGGGATATCTTAAAAGAAACCGACCGTGATACGGCCAATGCGGACAATGTCATCCTGCTTTATTCAGGGCGTTCGGTGAATGCTGCACAGGAGTATAACAGTGGGAAAGGCTGGTCGCGTGAGCATGTGTGGGCAAAGTCAAGAGGCGATTTTGGAACGGAACCGCCGGCGGGAACAGATGTGAATAATCTTCGTCCGGCTGATATTTCGGTGAACAGTACGCGGAACAACCGTTGGTTTGATACCTGCTCTGTTTCTGTCATTGATCACGGATTTGTTACCGGAAGCTACAAGAGCAATACGCGATGGGTTTGGCAGCCTCGAAAAGAAGTTATAGGTGATGTTGCCCGGATGATTTTTTATATGGCTACCCGATACGAAGGCCAAAATGGCGAGCCTGATTTACAGATAATTGATTATCTGCCCGAAGACAAGAGATCTAAAGAACCGCTGTTTGCCATGCTGCACACTTTGTTAAAATGGAATGCAGAGGACCCGGTGGACAATTTTGAACGCCATCGTAATGATGTGGTTTATACCTACCAGCATAACAGGAATCCTTTTATTGACCATCCGGAATATGTACAGCTGATTTGGGGCGATCCAACTGTTTCAGGAGTTATCGCTCATGGACAAAAAACTTTTCTTGTTTACCCCAATCCTGTGTCCGCTGTTCTCCACTTTTCAGGTTCGAAGCAAAGTAAAAAATACCTTTATTCTATACGGGGCAAATTGTTAAGGTCAACCGAATCACAGCAGATGCAGGTCAGTGGTTTGCCTGCCGGAATTTATCTTCTCTTGTTTAAAGATAAAAATACGGGGAAAACCCTTGGTCGCCAAAAGGTGATAAAAGTACTTCGATGAAAGACTATCACGTACGGTTCTGTGAAAGGCTTAGGGTGAAACTCCCTTTGCCTACTCGACGTCCAAACGAAAGGAATAATTTAATAATCGGGATTTCAGGCGATGTTAGTCAGCTGAAGATGGGCTTTATGGCTGGCTGGAATAAAAATACAGGTATGGAGAGGTCTTATACTTTTCTGTTTAATTTACCGTGTTCCTGAGGGATTCAGTGAATTATGGGGTGAATGTTGAAGTAAACCGGAGACTTTTTTACTTTTTTCCCGGAACGATACCAGGGTTTGAATTTAAAGACAATTCCCAGTTTCCGGAATTCCTCTTTGCTGTTGTTGCCCAGCACCACGTTCATAATCTGTTCCAGTGAGCCGGATTTTATCAAACGAGAAAGATTAAGGCTGACCTTTACCGGAAAATTTAAATATTTGCCCGGTGGAATGGAAATGGGTTTGTTTATCACTCCCTTTGCCAGCGTGTCTGTTTTCATAACCAGCAGCCAGTCCATGCCGGAGATGGCCGCTTCTTTGGAGGATGTGTTGTGCCCTTCAACGGTGATTTCCATGACGGAGGGCAAGTCGCCTTTGACAAGCTGTATTCCCAAACTGATTAACTGGCCAAAGTCCAGATCGGCGTATTGATTCATTTGTGAGACATCGATGCCCGAAACAGACAGTACTTTGACATCGTGAATGGAAAATTGGCTGTGTACAAACCGTTCGTAGGCTTTGGCCTGTTTAAAGAGATTGCATGAGCCAAAAGCGAGTGTCAGAAAAAACAATGCCAAAACAAAAGCCATAGTTCCGGATTTTCCGGGAACCGTGGCCTTATTTTTATGTAATGATGGGACCGGCATTTTTCTGTAGCTTATACTTTATTTGCCCGTTTCCGTTTGGTTTCGTCCAGGATAATTTTCCGCAGGCGCAAAGAGCGTGGGGTTACTTCAAGATATTCATCTTTGCGGATGATTTCCATAAACTCTTCAAGGGAAAACTTAATGGCCGGAGGAATCAATACTTTGTTGTCGGAACCGGAGGCGCGCATGTTGGTCAGCTTTTTGCCTTTGTTGACGTTTATCACGATGTCTTTGTCGCGGGTGCTTTCGCCAATAACCTGTCCGGCATACACTTCGTCGTTGGGGGAGATATAAAACCGGCCGCGGTCAATGAGTTTCCAAATGGCAAAAGCGACAGAAGTACCGGTTTCCATGGAGATTAAAGCGGCATTGTTACGGGTTTGAAATTCTCCTTTCCAGGGTTCAAAAGCTTTAAAACGATGGGCAATAATGGCTTCGCCTTCCGTTGCAGTAAGGATAGCATTGCGCAAGCCAATGATTCCGCGTGAGGGGATACTGAATTCAAGCAACATCCTGTCGTTTTTCGGCTCCATGTTTTCGAACTCACCCTTGCGCTGGGTAACCATGTCGATAACCCGCCCCGAGAAATCTTCCGGCACTAAAACGGTAAGGCTTTCCACCGGCTCGCTTTTGACACCATCAACTGTTTTGATGATAACTTTAGGCTGGCCCAGCTGGAATTCGTACCCTTCGCGGCGCATGGTCTCGATGAGAATGGAAAGATGAAGAATTCCCCTCCCAAAGACAAGATAGGTATCTGCCGAATCGGTTTCTTCCACACGTAAAGCCAGGTTTTTTTCAATTTCAAGAAAAAGACGGTCGCGAAGGTGGCGTGAGGTAACATATTTTCCCTCTTTGCCAAAAAAAGGTGAGTTGTTGATGGTGAATAACATACTCATGGTAGGCTCGTCGATTTTGATGGGAGGCAGCCCTTCGGGATTTTCAAAATCGGCAACGGTATCGCCAATTTCAAAATCTTCAATGCCCATGAGGGCTATAATGTCGCCGGCATAAACTTCATCTTTGTATTTTTCTTTTCCCAGCCCTTCAAAACGGTAAAGCTCTTTAATTTTTGATTTTTTTATGCTGCCATCACGCTTTACCAGCGAAACATTCATTTCGGCTTTCAGCTTTCCGCGAAGCAGACGGCCAACGGCAATACGTCCCACGTAAGAGGAATAATCCAGTGAGGTAATTTGCATCTGTGGCGTACCTTCAATATATTTTGCAGAGGGAATGTGTTCCAAAATCTGATCTAACAAATAAGATACATCGGTGGTCGGGTGTTGCCAGTCGGGGCCCATCCATCCTTGTTTTGAGGAGCCGTAAACGGTAGGGAAATCCAGCTGTTCTTCGTTGGCGCCAAGGTTAAACATGAGGTCAAAAACGGCTTCCTGTACCTCTTCGGGGCGACAGTTGGGCTTGTCCACTTTGTTGATAACCACGATGGGAATCAGTTTTAAGTCGATGGCTTTTTGCAGGACAAAGCGTGTCTGTGGCATGGGGCCTTCAAAAGCATCCACCACAAGCAAAACGCCGTCGGCCATATTTAAAACACGTTCCACTTCACCACCAAAATCGGAGTGACCGGGGGTGTCGATAATGTTAATCTTGATGCCTTTGTATCTTACGGAGACATTTTTTGACAGAATGGTGATGCCTCTTTCTCTTTCGAGGTCGTTGCTGTCGAGGATAAGGTCTCCCATGTTCTGGTTTTCGCGGAAGAGTTTTACCTGATATAAAAGTCTGTCAACCAGTGTTGTCTTGCCGTGGTCAACGTGTGCGATAATGGCGATATTTTTAATTTCTTTCATCTGTTTTACAGGGTGTTAAATTCGGGCTGCAAAGATACATCTAATATTGAGACGGAAAACGTGGGAAAGGGGAGAGGGCGAAGTTGAGAAGTTGAGAAGTTGGGAAAGAGTTGTTTTTTTTATTCTTTGGCTCTTTTCGCAATTTCGCTTTTTCTCTTCGTCGTTTTTTTGCGGCAGGGATGGGAACGGATAGCCCGGAGTGCCAAAGCGGATGGAGGCTGGCAGGGGCGGAGCGACGGCAGGAGCTACCGTAAATGCCTTAGCCGACACCGCTGTGGCGCAAGGACTATGAGTGGACAGCCCGTGATGGCCTTGTGCGCAGGCCCGCCCAAAAGAATATCCTGTTGAAGATACAGGGCAGTTTTGTTTTCTTTCGGCTACTTTGCAGGCAGTTTATTATCTTTGCCGACAAAATATAGGAACTGTGGAAATTTTAGAGAAGCTGGAGGCGATTAAGAACCGTTGGGGTGAGATTGCCGAACAGATGAGTGATCCTGCGGCGATGGCTGATATGAAGCGTTTTGTGAAACTGAACAAGGATTACAAGGAGCTGGAACCGGTGGTGAACGCGTACAAGATGTATAAAAATCTGCTGGGGAATATTGAAAATGCCAAAGAAATTCTGGCCAATGAATCGGATCCGGAGTTTCGGGAAATGGCCAAAGAGGAGTTGGAAGAGCTTCAGCCACAGCTGAAAGAGATGGAGGAAAATATCCGGCTGTTGCTGATTCCGAAAGACCCGCAGGATGCCAAAAATGCCGTGATGGAAATCAGGGCGGGAACAGGTGGCGATGAGGCTTCTATCTTTGCCGGTGACCTGTTTCGCATGTACCAGAAATATTGTGAGGGCCGCGGATGGAAAGTGGATGTGGTAGAGCTGAACGAGGGGACTGCCGGCGGGTTTAAGGCCATTGTGTGTAATGTGATAGGCAATGGGGCTTATGGTACGTTGAAGTTTGAATCAGGGGTGCACCGGGTACAGCGTGTGCCGAAAACGGAAACACAGGGACGAATACATACTTCGGCGGCCTCGGTGGTGGTGCTTCCTGAAGCAGATGAGTTTGATGTGGAACTGCACGACAAAGACATTCGCAAAGATACGTATTGCTCTTCGGGACCGGGCGGACAGTCGGTGAACACGACCTATTCGGCCATACGGCTTACCCATATTCCTTCGGGTATCGTAGTAACATGTCAGGATGAGAAATCGCAGATTAAAAATCTGGCCAAGGCCATGAAAGTGTTGCGCACAAGGCTTTACGAAAAGGAATACAACAAATATCTGGATGAAATGTCTTCCAAACGGAAAACCATGGTCTCTACCGGTGACAGGTCGGCAAAAATAAGAACCTACAACTGGCCCCAGGGACGGGTAACGGATCATCGCATCGGGTTGACGCTCTATAATTTACAGCCGATTATCGATGGCGATATTCAGGAACTGATTGATAAGTTGCAAATGGCCGAAAATGCCGAGCGGCTGAAAGAGGAGCTTTGAGAAGTTGGGAAGTTGAGAAGTTGCGAAATTGAGAGCGCGCGATTTGGGATGTTGGATTTTGGTTTAACGATTGATTGAATAGGATGACTTACGAAGAACTTTTTGGGCAGATTCAGAAAAAGCATTCTTTTTTGTGCGTGGGGCTGGACACGGATTTGGCCAAAATTCCTGCGCATTTGCTGCTTGAGGAAGACCCTGTATTTGCTTTTAACCGTGCCATTGTGGACGCTACACTGCCCTTTGCCGTGGCTTATAAACCCAACCTGGCGTTTTATGAAGTGCTGGGGGCCAAAGGGTGGGAAAGTCTGAAAAAGACGGTGGCTTACATTCGCTCACAAAGTGCGGATATTTTTATTATAGCAGATGCCAAAAGGGGCGATATTGGCAATACTT
>WFNG01000209.1 GCA_015488735.1 Bacteroidales bacterium
CGTTTTCGCGCCTCGGGCAGCATACTTTTCGAAGTCTCGAAAAATTACCCATCCCTGTTATAGCTGCCGTCAATGGTTTTGCCCTGGGTGGCGGTATGGAGCTGACCATGGCCTGCGATTTTCGCATTGCCGGTACCAAAGCCAAATTCGGCCAGCCCGAAGTAAACCTCGGGTTAATTCCCGGATACGCCGGTACCCAGCGGCTTTCGCGGCTTACCGGTATGGGAAATGCACTTTATCTGCTTATGACTGCTGACATGATCGGTGCTAATGATGCATTGCGCATCGGACTGGTACAAAAGGTGGTGGAGCAGGAATCGCTGATGGAAGAGGTGATGAAAATCGCCAAAAATATTGCCTCCAAAGGTCCGCAAGCTGTCAAAAACGTCAAAGATGTTGCCCGCCGAGGATATGAATTAAGTCTGGATGAAGGTGCTGACCTTGAAGCCCGCGCCTTTGGTTCGCTTTTCGGCGATAACAGCGAAGGCCGCGAAGGGATGAGTGCCTTCCTGGAAAAGAGAAAACCGGAGTGGTAGGGAGAATGGAATATAAAACCACTGTTACTAATAAAGAGAAATACTATGAATTTACAAACGTTAAAACTCGCACTCATCCATCAAATCATTCAAACTAATGATAAGGATGCATTAAAAAGAATTAATAAAATTCTCTCGGAACAGGGGAAATCTAATGTTAAACCCATGACACTTGAGGAGTTTTATCATAGAATAGAGCGTGCGGAACAGGATATTGCAGAGGGAAAGACGATGACGCAATCGGAATTGGAAAAAGAAATAAGAAAATGGTAACAACCATTAAGATAATCTGGACTGAGCAGCCTGTTTCTGATTTGAAAAATATCTATTTGTACTATGAAAAGTTTTCCCGACAAATTGCCGGGAAATTGATTGAAAATATTTTAAAGAAAACAAGAATTTTAGAAAAAGGTTTTGTTAATATTGGTCAGGAGGAACCGTTATTAAAAGGAAGAAACTTCGTTTACAGATATCTGGTGTTTAATAATTATAAAGTTATTTACAGGAAGGAAAACAGCTATGTTTATATCATAACTGTTTTTGACTCCAGACAAAATCCTGAGGTGTTAATTAGAACTATTGATAAATAATATTCATTAAAAATAAAATAAACATGACCTACGACGAAAGATTACAAAACGTTTCGGTGCTGGGTGCTGCCGGCAAAATGGGCAGCGGCATTCTGCTGTTGACTGCCGTTGAGATGGCAGACCGTGCACTGCTACCGGAAAACAAAGGCAAGACGTTTGTGCTGAACGCCATTGATGTTTCCGACGAAGGGCTGGCAGGCTTGATGAATTACCTGCGGGTACAGGTGCGGAAAATTGCCGAGAAAAAAACGGTGTGGCTGCGTAAAATGTATGCCGACCGCGATGACCTTATTGAGAATTTCGACATCATCGATGAGTATATCTTTGATGTGCTGAACATTGTCCGCCCGGTAACGGCTATGGAAGTTGCCTATCGGTCTCATTTAGTATTTGAAGCCGTGAACGAAAACCGTTCCCTGAAAGTAAAACTGTTTTCGCAGATTAAACAAAACAACGACAAAGATGTTTGGTTTTTTACCAACACCTCTTCCGTGCCCATTCATTTGATTGACAAAGAGGCTAAATTAGAGGGTAAAGTCATCGGGTTCCATTTTTACAACCCTCCGGCTGTACAACGTCTCGTGGAGCTTATTCGCACCGACAATACCAAGGACGAACTTGTTGAGTTTGCCTATGCGTATGCCAAGAACTTAAGAAAAATCATCGTTCCTTCCAACGATTTTGCCGGATTCATCGGCAACGGCCATTTTATGCGCGATGGTTTGCACGGCATGAAAGAAGCCGAAGCCCTGGCCAAAGAGAAAAATATCCCCTTGTACAAGGCTATCTATATGATTAACAAGGTAACACAGGAGTACCTGGTGCGTCCCATGGGCATTTTCCAACTCATGGATTACGTGGGCATCGACGTGATGCAGTTTATTCTTAACGTGATGGATCCCTTTGTGAAAGACGAAGACCTGCACAGTAATTTGTTGAATACCATGATGGAGCAGGGAGCCAAAGGCGGCCAGTATTCCAGTGGTGCACAGAAAGATGGTTTCCTGAAATACAAAGGAGGCAAACCGGTAGCCGTTTGGGATGTTCACAAACAGGAATATGTGGATATCGACAGTTTTAAAGACGAATGTGATGAGATGCTGGGTGACTTGCCCGATACGGCAGTAGCCTGGAAATCCACGCTCCGTATGAAAAATAAAGATGAAGTCTTTACCCGTTTTTTCAACGATCTGAAAGCTATGAGTACGCTGGGTTCGCAAATTGCCGTAAATTACGGCAAACGTTCCAAAGCCATTGGCGAAAAACTGGTGAGCGACAAGGTGGCCAAAAACAACGATGACGTAAACACGGTAATGCTTACCGGTTTTTTCCACGCATATGGCCCTATCAATAATTATTTCGACTAAAAATTCCGCATCATGAAAAAGTTAAGAAGAAAAGTATATATGACCGCCGGTTACAACACCGTTTCACTGGGAACCGGCCGCAAGGAGTTCAACCCTAAAAAACCCCGTCCGGGAATTGAACATTATATCAAAGAAGCCGGGCAGGGAGTCCTGAAACAAATTGGTGGAGCCAAAAACGTGGATGAGTCGGTTATCGGAAACTTTATGGCCGGTCGTTTCAATAAGCAAGGCCATGTTGACGGATTTATCCCCATGATTGACAAAGGCTTATCCATGAAACCCGCTGTTCATGTGGAAGGTGCCTGTGCTTCGGGAGGCCTTTCGCTGGTAACCGGCATCCGTTCGGTGCTGGCAGAAACCTCAGAAGTAGTTTTGTCTCTCGGTTTTGAAGTTCAAAATACGGTTAAAGCCATTTATGGTGCCGATATTCTGGCTTTGGCCGGATGGTTTCAACGCAGAAAAACAGGCCATGCTTATTTCTTCCCGGGACAGTTTAGTGACCGTGCCGGTGCTTATTATGAAAAATATGGTTATGAACGTACCCGCAAAGGTATGGCCCGCTGGTATGCCAACGCCATCGAAAATGCACGCCTTGACCCGACGGCACAGGAATACCAAAATACCAATCCAGATCCTTACGCCACAGCACTGAAAATGCAACCTAACGGAAAATCTTTCGTGGATCACCTGACAGTTCTGGATTGCTCCAAAGTGTCGGATGCTGCTTCCGGAATTACTGTCTGTTCCGAAGAGGGACTGAAACGCATTGGCGTGGACAAGAAAGATGCTGTGGAAGTTATTGGTTTTGGACATGCGGTTCGCGATATCACCTCCGACCCGACAGACCTTACCGAGCTGGAAACCATTAAGTTTGCTGCGCATCAGGCATTGGAAAATGCCGGTATTACCATCGATCAAGTGGGAACGGTGGAAACCCATGACTGTTTCTCCATTGCCGGTATTCTGGCCGTGGAAGCTCTCGGACTGGCAGCTAAAGGCGAAGGTGCCGACTATGTGGCCGCAGGCAAAACCGGCCGTAACGGGAAAATGCCGTTTAATACAACCGGCGGACTGATTGGCTGGGGACATCCCAC
>WFNG01000210.1 GCA_015488735.1 Bacteroidales bacterium
ATCATCTGGCACAAACGCCGTTGTTTATCTCTATAGATGCAGAATGGGGTTTGGGAATGCGACTAAAAAATACGCTAAAATATCCCTTACAAATGACGCTTGGGGCAGCCCCTGATGAGGGGCTTATAACCCAAATGGGAAAAGAAATAGGTCTGCAATGCAGGCGAATGGGCATCCAGATTAATTTTGCGCCCGTGGTGGATGTGAACAGCAACCCAAAAAATCCCATTATCGGGATGCGTTCTTTTGGTGAAGACCCGCAAGAAGTTGCAAAAAAAGCATTCATGTATGTTAAGGGAATGCAGGAAAACGGCATTATTGCCTGTGCCAAACATTTTCCGGGACATGGCGATACTTATCAGGATTCACACAAAACCCTGCCGTTGGTTAAAGCATCAAAAAAAGAAATCGAAAAAACAGCACTTTATCCTTACCGTTTCCTATTCAAAAGCCACCCTGTGGTTTCGGCAGTAATGGTGGCCCATTTGTCTGTTCCCTCCCTGGAGAAAAGGAAAAATTTTCCCACTTCCCTCTCCTACAATGTGGTAACAAAGCTTTTAAAACATAAAATGCATTTCCACGGACTGGTGATTACCGATGCACTGGACATGAAAGGCGTAGCAGGAAATTATCCCAAAGGCGAAGTCGCCAAAATGGCTTTTGAGGCAGGAAACGATGTGTTGCTGCTTCCCGGCGACATCCCGGCATCCATTCAGAAAGTGAAAGAAACAGTACTCAAAAGCAAAAAATATCAGATCCAACTGGAAAAAAGCTGCAGAAAAATTCTCATCTTTAAATACCTGAGTGGTGCTTACAAACAAACAGTTGTTGATACCAGCAATCTGTTGGCTGATTTAAACAAGCCGGCTTATAAAAAAACGATTAGCAAGCTGTTTTTCCGTTCCATTACCGTTGTAAAAAACGACAGTGGCCTGCTGCCATTTCAGGATACAATACCGGCAACGACAGCCATTGTCATTGTTGGTGACAACCATAAAACTGCTTTTGAAACAACTTATCAGCAATATTATTCTGCTAAAGTTTATTATCTGAAAAAAAATGCCTCCGCAACAGAACGGAATTTTGTTCTAAAACAACTTCCCAAATTCAACAGGGCCATCCTTTGCATTGTAAACACGAATATATCGGCATCCAAACGGTTTGGCATAACAAATACAGAAGTACAGTTTGTGAAAAATGCGGCAACAAAAACCAAAACAGTGTTGAATCTCTTCGCCAGTCCGTATGCGTTGAACTTTTTTGGAAATCCGGATATTTTTAATGCGGTTATCGTCTCTTATCAGGAAAAGCCACAAACACTGGAAGCCTCCGCAGAAGTCATTACAGGAACGCGAAAAGCCATGGGACACCTTCCGGTAAGCATAAATTATTTTCATTTGGGAACAGGTGTACCACTTTCCAAAATTCGGCTCCGCTACGGGACCCCTGAAGAAGTGGGGGCCAATGTTACCACTTTAAAAAAAGTAGATTCCATTGCACTGGCCGGTATCAACATGCATGCCTATCCGGGATGTCAGATTCTGGCCGCCAAAAATGGTATCATCTTCTACAACAAGGCTTTTGGATATCAGACCTATGCCGACACTGTCCCGGAAAAAATGAGTGATTTGTATGACCTGGCCTCTTTGACCAAAGTTTTGGCCACCACCATGGCCCTCATGAAACAACAGGACGAGGGCATCATCAACGTGAACAACAAGCTCTCCAAATACCTGCCATTCCTGCTGCACACAAATAAAAAAGATTTGGGAATGAAAGAGATTTTGTCACACCAGGCAGGATTAGAAAGCTGGATACCTTTTTATCTGAGCACATTGGCACCGGACAGTTCCGGCCCCGATACGTCAATTTACCATAAAAATATCAGTGAGTTATACACAGTACGGGTGGCACAACACATGTATTTGCAAAAAGATTATCACTACCACATAATGCAACAAATACTGGATTCGCCATTGGGTGAAAAAAAATACCAGTATAGCGGATTGGGATTTTATCTTTTTAAAACCATGACCGAACACCTGAACAACCAGCCATTTGATCAGTATCTGTATAAAAACTTCTACCATCGTATGGGATTGTACCGGTTGGTTTTTACACCACGCAGATATTTCCCTTACACGGAAACAAACCCGACAGAGCACGATACGGTTTGGCGCAAACAACAAATATGGGGCGATGTGCACGACATGGGTGCAGCTATGCTGGGAGGCGTTTCGGGAAATGCCGGGTTATTCGGCGATGCACATGATGTAGCTGCTCTGATGCAAATGCTGCTGAATGGCGGGCGATATGACGGAAAACGAATTTTGAGTTCTGCGGTGATTAATACATTTAACCATCGCTACTTTGCAGCCGACAGCAACCGCCGCGGACTGGGTTTCGATAAGCCATTATTGAAATATATTGACCACAAGTCCAATTGCAAATCAGCATCGGACAAAAGTTTTGGCCATTCGGGATTTACAGGAACTTACACATGGGCCGACCCCGAAAATGGTCTGGTTTATGTCTTTCTTTCCAACCGTGTTTTCCCTGACATGCACAACACAAAGCTGGAAAAAGAAGATATCCGCACCAATATTCATCAGGTTTTTTACAATGCATTTTTAAAAAATCCTTTACCATTGGTAAAAGAGAATAAATAACACCAAAATTACCGACAAATTCGTTATCCTGATATCGAATTGGCATTAAACATCTTCTCCCATTCCAAGGGATACCGTACCTCTTCCAAAAACAATCCCTGTGCAGGAGCTGAAAATCCGGCTTTGCCACGGTCTTTGGCTTCGATAATATCCTTCATAGCTTCCGGTTTCAGCTTTCCCCTGCCTATTTCAAGCAACGTCCCCACGATAGCCCGCACCATGTTACGCAAAAAACGGTCAGCCGTAATAGTAAAAACAAGCTGATTGTCCTTTTGCTTCCAACCGGCTTCCACGATACGGCAGATATTGGTAACTGTTTGCGAATGTAACTTTGAAAAGCTGGTAAAATCCTCATAATCCATAAGATAACGAGATGCCTTTCGCATGGCATGCACATCCAATAATCCGGCAAACGGCATGGCCAGTTCGCGAATGAACGGCTCTTTTTGCAAAGAAATATAATAACGATAAGTGCGTCTTACTGCATCGAAACGGGCATGGGCTTCGGAAGGCATTTTCCATGCACCAAGAACGGCAATATCCTCCGGAAGGAACCGGTTTAATTTAAAAACAAAATCCTGTGGTGCAAAATTTAATACTTTTGTTAAATCAAAATGCAGATAAAAGTTCCGGGCATGAACACCAGCATCCGTACGCCCGCAACCCATCACATTGACAGGCTCACCACATAACGTACTGATTTTCTCATTCATCTCGGCCTGTACCGTGTGTGCATTTTCCTGTATCTGCCAGCCATGATAGGCTGTTCCACGATAAGCCAGCTTTAAAAAATAACGTTGCATTTTATTTTGTCAATAACGGAAGTTTCGTTCTAAATACATAATAATCTGTAATATTTATCCAGGCATTCTGTCATATTTCGAATTCCCGTGTTTACTTTAAATTCTTCGTATTATATACGGCTTGCCAAGGGCTGAAATAAGGGATGTTTTCATCAATTATCAGGCTTTTTAACTCAGACTTCTTCGTTCAATGCTTTCCAGAGCAAATCTTTCAACGTTGTCAATTCTGATTGGGTAACCGAAGAAATAAATACATGCGGTATTTCCGGCAGGTCATTTTTCATCATTTCCATCAGTTCACCGTCCAGCAAATCGGATTTGGAAATTGCCAAAACCCGTCGTTTATCAAGTAATTCGGGATTATACTGTTTCAACTCGTTCAGCAGGATATGATACTCTTTTTTTATATCATCCGCATCTGCAGGCACCATAAAAAGCAGTACAGCATTTCGCTCAATATGCCGAAGAAAACGCAATCCCAACCCTTTTCCTTCGGCTGCCCCTTCAATAATACCGGGAATATCAGCCATAACGAACGACTGCTGATCGTGGTACGCCACAATACCAAGATTAGGCACCAAAGTAGTGAAAGGATAATCCGCTATTTCGGGTTTGGCCGCTGACAACACGGAAAGCAAAGTGGATTTTCCGGCATTGGGAAATCCTACCAGACCCACATCGGCCAATATTTTCAATTCGAGAACTATATTGGCTTCTATTCCCTCTTCGCCCGGCTGAGAATATTTGGGAGACTGGTTGGTCGATGTTTTAAAATGATCGTTTCCCAAACCACCACGACCACCTTTGAGCAGGACAATTTCCTGTCCATCCTCAATGATTTCGGCAATAAATTCCTGCGTATCGTAATTCCGGGCCACCGTACCCAGAGGTACTTCGATATAAATATCTTTTCCGCTGGCGCCCGTGCTGCGCTGTAAGCCCCCGGACTCTCCGTTTTCCGCCCGCAAATGCCGCGTATAATGCAAGTGCAGAAGTGTCCACATCTGGGCATTCCCTTTCATAATAATGTCGCCACCTTTGCCGCCATCACCACCATCAGGACCTCCTTTGGGAATATATTTTTCACGTCGGAAATGGGCAGAACCCGGTCCGCCGTTTCCTGAAAAACAATAGATTTTTACATAATCAACAAAATTGGAAGAAGCCATGGTTTGAAATTATTATTGAAAATGCAAAAATAAGTCAAATATGCTAACTCTTCTAAAGCACTTTCCATCCCTGTTTATCATTTCATTTTCATCCGCAACAAATCTACACCTGATGGCGATTAAAAGATTTTATATTTTAAAAGCAGATACAGAAAAGCATAAGATGCCTGCACGTTTTTTATTGTAAAATTTACCTGTTTTTGATTTAGGAATACCGTTAGTCAGCAAATAAACTCTAACCAATTTTGCCGATTTTCTCTCCGCGAAGAACGCCCTTTCGCAAATAGGGAGGGAAAAAAGTTTTGGGTTCATCAAAAATCATATAGCCATGAGAAAAAGAGGTGGAAAAACCGCGCTTCAACAACCGTTCATGAAACAGAAACTCATCGTTGGGCCGATGATAACAACATACTGCTACTTTTAACGGAATTTCAGAAGAAAGGACATCCTCGCATCCATTTAGCACCTCATTTTCAGCCCCTTCCACGTCAATCTTCAGAAAAGTATAGTTCTCCCGGTCTTTGAAAAACTTATCCAAAGAAACAGTTCTCTCATTGTTTTTGTCAGAGACAAACTTATTGATAATCTCAACCTTGTCCTTCCAGGGTGCAAAAGTAGCACGGAGCGCCTCAATCCAATTTTCATCGGTTTCAAACAAATAAACCTTTTTTACCTTTTCTATAACGGATAATGCCAAATTTCCTTCTGCTGCACCCACATCAACCAGAATATCGTTGTCTTCAACATCAAAGTCATTGTTTAAATAACGATGGGGAGAGTTTAAATCCTGTTCAATCAAAAGGTAATTGTAGTTTCTTTTTATTCCGCGTGAAGATGATTTTCGCTTAAAATAGAGCCGTTTCCCATCGGTCAGGACATACTTTAGGTTTAAGGCCTCATCTTTATATACGGAAATATCCTCACGATGATAATTGTGTTGAAAAGGATAAGGGAAAACACACAACGCGTTCTTTTCAAGATAATTAAGCGCAGCTCTTTCTTCATTATTAACTGACTCAGCAGGAAGGCTTGAATAATACTGAAGGATCGTTCTTTTTTGTTTCCGGTCTCGGAGAGGCCCTCTGATAAACTTGGGAACGACCCTGTTGTAAAACGATTTTTTTTGTTTTGCCATATTCAGCAGTACCTTTTTACCGGTGTTCTTTACCGACGTGTTTTCGGTTGTAAAGGTAAAACATAATTCAAATTGTTTCCATGTAGCCAGGACAAATGCATCATTATTTACTAATCAAACTGAAATGCTTATCTTTGACCATGATAATAAAAAAGTTCTCCCTGCTTCTCATCTTATTTATTCTTTTTACAAATATACAGGGGCAAAAAAAAGGCGCCACCATGACAAAAATAAAACACACAGAGAAAGAGTGGACAAAAAAGCTTAACCCTCAACAGTACAAAATACTGCGACAATGCGGTACCGAACCTCCGTTTACCGGGAAATATGTCCACAACACCAAAGAGGGCAATTATTATTGTGCGGCATGCGGTGCGCTGCTATTTACTTCCAATTCAAAATATGACTCCGCTTCGGGATGGCCCAGTTTTTATGCGCCGGCCAACAACACGAACATTCTGGAATTACCCGACAACAGCCATGGCATGAACCGTATCGAGATAAAATGTGCCCATTGCGGAGGACATCTGGGCCACTTGTTTCCAGATGGCCCTCGTCCGACCGGTTTACGGTATTGCGTAAATTCACTGGCATTGGAATTTGAGGAGAAGCCACTGGAAAAAAAGGAAAAATAGCTTTTCTCACTTCAAACTGAAGTTACACTATCGCTTCAACAAAAAACTTTTCAAATCCTCCGGATTATTTCCCATCTTTATGGTTTGTTTTGGCGAATTAAAGCTATTGCTCAGCCTCCACGGTATTTCCACTTTTACCGGAATTTCTTTTTCCACCACCTGATAAAACTTTGCAGGATGGGCTGTTTCAAGAAAAATTCCCGTTACATTTTTCCCTTTCATATAAGCGGATAATCCTCGATAAGCCACTGCCGCGTGCGGATCTAAAATATATCGGGTACGGCGGTAAACATCTGCTATCGTCCGACGGGTATCCTGATCAGAAAAATGAAATGGGACGATATCTCGTCCTGCCGCTTCAGACGATTGGTTGTAAAGTTCCTGAATCCGTACCAGGTTACTGGGATTACCCACATCCATGGCATTGGAAAGTGTCGGCACCGAAGGCCGTGGCCGGAATATTCCCGTTTCCAAATATTCCTGAAAAACGTTGTTTCTATTGCCTGAGGCTACAAAACATGCGACAGGGAGTCCGGATTTTTTGGCCAGTAATCCTGCGGCAATATTTCCCAGATTTCCGGTCGGAACAGAAACAACAACCGGTTTTTTTCTGATTTTAAGCTGGCCAAAAGCATAAAAATAGTAAATGGCCTGAGGCAGCAACCGGGCGATATTAATAGAATTGGCAGAGGACAAATCCATCTGTTTTTTCAGGTCATCATCGGCAAAAGCTGCTTTTACCATCCGCTGGCAATCATCAAAATTTCCATTTACCTCCAATGCTGTAATATTTTTCCCAAGGGTGGTAAATTGTTTTTCCTGCAACTGGCTGACTTTTCCTTTCGGATACAGCACCACCACCTCAATGTTGGGCATTCCCAAAAAGCCATGTGCCACAGCGCTGCCCGTATCTCCCGATGTTGCCACCAGAACTGTTGTTTTATGGCCGGCAGAGAAGCGTGAAAGCAAACGCGCCAACATCCTGGCCCCCACATCTTTAAAGGCAAGCGTAGGCCCATGAAAAAGTTCCAGCGCAAATTTGTCCGGCTCTACCTCTGTCAGTGGTATATCAAACGAAAAGACATCTTCCAAAATATCACGGAGTTCCGTATCGGGCAAGGCGCCACTCACATAAGGTTTCAGAAAATAAAAACCAATTTCGCTGAGCGACATTCCGGGAAGCCTTTCAAAAAATGCCTCTGGTAAAACAGGAATTTTTTCCGGAAAATACAAGCCCCCATCACCTGCCATACTTTTCAGCACAGCATCTTTAAAAGATGTACGTTCAGCTTTATGGTTGGTACTATAATATTTCATATTGCATTAGTCTTAAAAACATTGTGTAAACATATAATTTATTTTTCATAATTTTCATCCACAACCCTACACCCTTGTTTTCCGATACCGGAAGTAAAGGTTTCGAAAGGCACATCCAATCCGGTATAAACATCGCGCATGGCTTGTGTTACCTTTTCGGCCACAGATAAATTTTCTGAAAGGGCAAAAACAGAAGGCCCTGAACCCGAGATACTACATCCCAGAGCACCGGCATCCAAAGCAGCTTGTTTCAAATCGGCAAACATAGGAATGAGCATGGCACGCACCGGTTCCACAATACCGTCATGCATGGAACGGGATATCAAGCCAAAATCATTGGTTAATAGTCCGGTTACAAGTCCGGCTACATTACCCCATTGAGTAATGGCATCTTTCATCAGTAATGATTTCTTCAGAATATTTCGTGCATTTTTTGTCTTCACCTCTATCAACGGGTGAATAAGACTTACTGAGAGCGTTTCCGGCGAAGTGAGCGGAACCACATCCAACGGCCAGGTGCTGCGTACCAGTGTAAAACCGCCGAACAGATTGGGAGCCACATTGTCAGCATGTTTTACACCTGAAGCCAATGCTTCGCCCAGCATGGCAAACTGTACCAGTTCGTCTTTTTCAAAAGGTTCTCCCAACAGCTGGTTTATACCAAAAGCAGCACCACCTGCACTGGCGCCACTGGAGCCCATCCCACTTCCGGGAAGAATACCTTTTTCTATTTCTATGAGAATGCCAAAATCGGGCTTTATTTTCTCAATAATGGCCAGTGCCACCACACCAGCTACATTTTGTTCCGGTTCGGAAGGCAGCTCGCGATAGTTTTTCATTTTAATACGAATACCCTTTTCCGAAATTTTCCGAAACACCATCCGGTCACCGGCTTTCTCCACAGCAAACCCCATAATATCAAAGGCACAGGAGACATTGGCTACTGTTGCCGGAGAAAAAATAGTAACTTCTTTCATATCCATCATGTTATTGATTTACAATAGAAATAATATCTGCAAAAACACCGGAAGCCGTCACTGCAGCACCGGCACCGGCACCTTTTATTACCAAAGGTTGTTCGTTGTAACGCTGCGAATAAATTAAAACGATATTATCTTTACCATCTAACTGAAAATAAGGCTGTAAAGCATCAGTCATTTGTAATCCAACCCGTGCTTTTCCGTTATCGAATTCAGCTACATAACGTAATTTTTTCCCTTCCCGGGCGGCATTCAGTCTCAATTTATCAAAATGGTCATTATAACCGCCCAGCGCGTTCATAAATGCTTCTACAGAGTTCTGTTTCATCAGATTTTCGGGCATAAATGATGTTATTTGCACCTCTTCAGGTTCTAAAGGGTAACCACTTTCGCGTGCAAGAATGAGAATCTTTCGCATGACATCTTTTCCACTTAGGTCGATGCGTGGATCGGGCTCGGTATAGCCTTCCTCACGGGCTTGTAATACCACATCTGAAAACTTCACTCCTTCCGTAAATTGATTAAATATAAAATTCAAACTTCCCGAAAGAACCGCCTTGATACGCAAAATTCTATCTCCGCTCTTCTTCATATCACGAATAGTTTTCAGCACAGGTAATCCAGCTCCCACATTGGTTTCGTATAAATATTTCTTTTTCATTAACAACGCGGTGCTATTCAATTGCTTATAGACATAATACGCGCCCGATGAGGCGATTTTGTTAGAGGCAACCACGCTGACACTGTTCCTGAGTATTTTCTCGTACATACCTGCTACCTTATGACTGGCAGTGTTATCCACGAAGATGGAATTTCTCAGATTGAGCGTTTGCATCTTTTTAAGAAAAAGCTCGCTGTCCAAAGGCTCGCCATTGGTCTCCAACTGTTGTTTCGGACTATTAAAATCAATGGCTTTTTTATCGAAAAGCATATGGCGGCTGTCTGCCAACGCCACCACTTTTATTTTCAGGGCGTATTCTTTTTTCAAATACCCGTATTGGTCTTGAATTTGCTGTAAAAGTGTTCCGCCCACATTTCCCACACCCATCATAAAGAGGTGTACTTTTTTGTAAGAAATCTGGAAAAAACGCTCGTGCAGTACGTTCAGTGTTTTTGTTACATCTTTTTTCTTAACCACAAAAGAGATATTTCGTTCGGTGGAACCTTGTGCTATAGCGCGAATATTTACCCCGTTTTTTCCAAGGGCATCAAAAGCCTTTCCGCTAAGGCCAAGAGAAGATTTCATATTGTCCCCCACCAAAGCGATGATAGAAAGATTCTGTTCCACCAGAAGAGTATCAATAACAGCCAGTTTTCTTTCGGAAGCAAACTCCTGTTCAACAGCTTTTTGTGCTTTACCCTTGTCTGATAAGCTGATGGCCAGCGTAATGGAATGCTCAGAAGAAGCCTGCGTAATAAGAATCACATTAATATTTTTTCGGGACAGGCATGAGAAAAGCCGGGCTGCAGTACCTGTAACACCCACCATTCCACCACCAGTGAGTGTTAACAAAACAACATCTTCGATGTGTGAAAGGCCTTTTACAAGAGTTCCGTTGGGAGTTCCTTTGTAATTAATAAGTGTACCGGGCATTTCAGGGCGAAAAGTGTTCTTTATCCATACCGGGATATTCTTTTTCATTACAGGCTGAATACTGGGCGGAAAAATTACCCGGGCACCAAAGTGAGACATCTCCATCAGTTCGCTGTACGACAACTTCTTCAACGGTATGGCGTTTTCCACAAAAGCCGGATCAGCTGTCATAACGCCATCCACATCTGTCCATATTTCCAATACGCTGCTGTTGGTAAGTGCAGCCAAAACAGCTGCTGTATAATCGGAGCCCCCGCGCCCTAAAGTCGTTGGAGTACCATCCTTTGCGGCACTAATAAAACCAGATATAAAAGCATACTGTTTCATGTTTCCAAGCTGACTTTCTACTCTTCGTTGTGTCTCCTCAAAGTCTACCTGTACACGGCCAAATGAATCATCGGTTATTATTATTTCACGGGCATCAAGATATTTCATAATAACACCATGAAAATTGAAGGCTTCAGACAATATCAAGCCGGACAACCGCTCCCCAAACGACAACAGTTTATCATGAACCCTGGCATTTATCTCGTGCAACAAAAACATGCCAAGACAAATATCCTCCAACTCGTTCAAAAGCATTTTTATTCCGGCTTTTATCTGGCTTTGGCTTTTTAACGGGAAAAGGCCGTTAATTACTGACAGATGCTTTTTCTCAACTTCCTGCAGAATAATTTTATAGCCATCCTCGCCACGGCCAGCCATTTCTCCACATATTTCCAATTGGTTGGTAATGCCGCCCAAAGCCGAAGCCACCACTATCAGGCCATTATTATTGTTTTTGTGTTTTACAATTTCAATAACTTTTTTAATATTTCCGGCATTTGCCACCGAAGTTCCACCAAATTTTAAAACCTTCATTTTTTTGATTTTTTTTGATTATACGGGATAACAATCAAATTGCTGCTTTGATTATATACCGGGATTTACCATTATAAATTTTCAAATATTTTATGGGATAATTTGAAATACAATTGGAATTGTTTACAGCGCAGACAAAATCTGCTCCTGTTCTTTTTGGTTGATTGGCGGGGATGACATCTCCCCCATGGATGATATAAATAATTTAACCCCCTAAGGGGTTGTGGTGGTAGTACCGGTAAAAGCAGGCCCAACACCATTATAGCCCAACGTGTTGCATCGGGCAGAGGCGGTGAAATGAGTTATTTGAAACAGATTTTTCAACTATTTGCTTTTATGGGGGTAAATGTAGGAAAAATATTATTCACCCGACAAAGGAAAAGAAAAATGGCCTGAAGATTTCATGAGGAGGCGGAAAATGTCATTTTTCAAATAAGAAATCCGATGATAGATACGCGCTTTCTACTTGAATTTGGGTGTAAAAGTGCTATAATTGAGAGGAAGTTTAGTAAACTGTACAAAAAAATTAGACAACCCGGTATAATTATTATTGTTGACAATAAAATGATACTGGTTACCACCTTTTAAAGCCAGCGTATCCACACTTTCAATAAATTGCAATGAAGTGTCGCTTACAGCTTTTAAAGTTACCACACCCGAACCAAGCCTCTCGACAAGCCAAACAGCGTCATTCCTAAATTTAACGCTGGCTGTTTTATTGCCATAGGTTCTGATATTGTACACAATCTGAAACGTATCCGGAGGATTGAGAATAGGCTCAAGATAGCTGTAGACAGGGATTTGAGGGCCTACCGGATGCCTATTGCAATCTGCTGAGGAGAGCATCACTATTCCCAGAAGAGAAATTAAGAAGAGTTTAGCCTGGTTTTTCATGCCTGTAATTTTTATTACCGACCAAAGTTAAGCATTTCTTCCACAACAGTTTTTATATTTTTTTCCACTACCACAGGGACAAGGATCGTTACGTCCCACTTTTTTTGCCACTTTAACCGGCTGCGGTTTCACATGTTCCTGTGTATCAGCATGTGCCTGCGACAACATATCTCCTCTTTCTTCCCGAATTTTGGAACGATCAATACCACGGTTAATTTTGGCCTCTCTGAAAACCTGCTGCTCCTGATTATAAATATCAGCACGGATAAGATAGGACACCACCTCGTTATTGATTTTCTCTATCATCCTTTTGAAAAGATTGAATGATTCAAATTTATAAACCAGCAACGGGTCTTTTTGCTCATAAGAAGCATTCTGCACGGACTGTTTCAGGTCATCCATCTCACGTAGCTGCTCTTTCCAGGCATCATCAATAGTGTTTAGGACGATTCCTTTTTCAAAAGCTAATGCGATTTCCTTTCCTTCAGTATCAACAGCTCTTTTCAGATTGGCAATAATCTGCACCTGTTTTTGTCCATCGAAAAAAGGAATGGCAATATTTTCGTATTGAGACTGGTTTTCATACACATCTTTCACCACGGGGAAAGTCTGTAAAACCATACGTTCCCGTTTTTGCTGGTATGATTTATAAACTTTAGCAAACAGTTTCTCCGTAATCTCTTCAGCTGGCATGGAAAGAAATTCTTTTTCGGTTACAACCGATTCGGTAGAAAGCACCCGCAATAGCTGCATCTCAAAAGAAGCATAGTCGCTGTTTTCCTGATTTTCAAAAACAATCTGTTCACAAAGGTCATACATCATGTTGGAAATATCCACGGCAAGACGTTCACCAAAGAGTGCATGGCGGCGCTTTTTATAAATCACCTCTCTTTGGGAGTTCATGATATCATCGTATTCCAGCAAACGCTTTCTGATACCAAAGTTGTTCTCTTCCACTTTC
Source organism: Bacteroidales bacterium (assembly GCA_015488735.1). Lineage (GTDB taxonomy): Bacteria > Bacteroidota > Bacteroidia > Bacteroidales > F082 > Sulfidibacterium. Next base: position 13,019 of record WFNG01000210.1, read on the forward strand.
CGCTGTGCCCGCTCGATGGATTTGGTAATCATGGAATGCTGGATAACTTCACCTTCTTTCAGTCCAAGCCGGTCCATAATTCCGGCAACACGTCCGGAGCTGAACATACGCATCAGATCATCTTCCAGCGAAACATAGAACTGCGAACTCCCCGGGTCACCCTGACGACCGGCACGACCACGAAGCTGTCTGTCAACACGTCTTGAATCGTGTCTTTCCGTTCCAATAATAGCCAGGCCACCTGCTTCTACCACACCAGGTCCCAGTTTAATATCCGTACCACGACCGGCCATATTGGTAGCAATAGTTACGCGTCCGGGCTGACCTGCTTCACGGATGATTTGCGCCTCCTTAAAGTGAAGTTTGGCATTCAGTATATTATGTTCAATATGGCGACGAAGTAACATCTTGCTCAACAGTTCCGAGGTTTCTACAGAAGTTGTTCCCACAAGCGATGGCCGTTTCAATTTTACCAGATTCTCTATTTCGTCAATTACGGCCGTATATTTTTCCCGTTTAGTCTTGTAAACCAAATCCTGCCTGTCATCTCTGACAATGGGCTTGTTGGTTGGAATAACCACAACATCCAGTTTATAAATATCCCAGAACTCCCCGGCTTCAGTCTCGGCAGTACCGGTCATCCCGGCAAGTTTCTTATACATTCTGAAATAGTTCTGCAACGTAACCGTAGCATAAGTCTGTGTAGCTGCTTCAACTTTTACATTCTCCTTTGCTTCAATGGCCTGGTGCAGGCCATCAGAATAACGGCGGCCTTCCATAATACGTCCGGTTTGTTCATCAACAATTTTTATTTTGTTGTCCATAATGACGTATTCTACATCCTTCTCAAAAAGGGTGTAAGCTTTCAGCAACTGGGTAACCGTATGCACTCTTTCGGATTTGATGGCATAATCGGTAATCATTTCATTTTTCTTCTGTAGCAAGTCTTTTTCGTCCAGATCAAGGTTTTCCAGTTCGGCTACACGCTCGCCAATGTTGGGAAGGATAAAGAAGGTGGGGTCATTGTATGATTTGGTAAGCAGGTCTATCCCTTTTTCCGAAAGATCGGAAGAGTTATTTTTCTCATCGATAACAAAATAGAGCTCATCATCAATAATATGCATATTTTTCGCCTGTTCCTGCAAATAAAAGCTTTCGCGTTTTTGCATAAGGGCCTTATTTCCTTCTTCGCTGAGGAGTTTAATCAGCGCATGATTTTTGGGGAGGCCATGGTAAGCTGTAAAAATCAAATCTCCGGCTTTGTTAAGCTCATCTCCTTTCGGATTGTTTTTCAGGATACTACGGGCTTCTGATATGAGGCGAGACACCAGGTTTTTCTGTGCATTGTATAATTTCTCCACATCCCCTTTCAAAACATCAAATTCGTGTTTTTCGCCTTTTGGTGTAGGACCGGAAATAATAAGAGGAGTACGGGCATCATCGATTAAAACGGAGTCAACCTCATCCACAATGCTGTAATACGGATCGCGCTGTACCATTTCGGCCGGATCTCCTGTCATATTGTCACGCAGGTAATCGAATCCAAATTCATTATTGGTTCCGTAGGTGACATCAGACAGGTAAGCACCGCGGCGTTCGGGGGTGTTAGGCTCATGTTTGTCAATACAATCAACTTTCATTCCGTGAAATTCCAACAGCATCCCCATCCACTCGGAGTCACGTTTGGCCAGATAATCATTCACCGTAACCACATGCACGCCCTTTCCGGGCAAGGCATTAAGATAAACAGGAAGTGTTGCAACAAGGGTTTTCCCTTCACCGGTAGCCATCTCGGCAATTTTCCCCTGATGCAAAACAATACCGCCATAAAGCTGTACATCGTAATGTACCATTTCCCAGGTAACAAGGCTACCGCCAGCCATCCACTGGTTGCTGTAATATGCCTTATCACCATCTATGCGGACATTATCCATAATGGTGGCCAAATGGCGATCCCATTCGTTGGCGGTAACAATCACCTCCGAATTATCCTTGAACCTGCGAGCCGTTTCTTTCATAACCGCAAAGGCATCCGGAAGCAGTTTATCCAATATTTCCTGTGTCTTATCGTAAATCTGTGTAGTGAGTTTATCTATTTCGCCATAAATTTTCTCCTTTTCATGCATAGGTATATCATGCTCATCCTCAATTCTCTGTTTCAGAGAAGCTTTTTTCTTTTCATCTTCGGAAATATAGGCAGCAATTTCGTCTTTAAACTCCTGTGTTTTGGCACGCAATTCATCATTGCTCAGATTTATTATTTTCCCGTAAGCTTCTTTTACTTTATTGACGATAGGATTAATGGCTTTTTTATCACGTGTAGCCTTATCTCCCAGTACTTTTTTTATAAAACCAATCATAATCTCTTTATATTGAAATTTATTGTTATCAATTATTGTTCCGTAATAGCATAAGCCTGACAAGTTCAATAATGTTGCAAAGGTATTGAAAGCAGGTTAATTTTGTTCTCTTTTTTTATATGCATTTATACGGTTGAGGATGTACTGCTGCAAATTTTCTCCGGGCATGGGAGCCGGAGCCATGGATATACGCCCAAGCGGGTCAATCAGCACGTAAGCAGGGTAGGTAACAATCTGATATTTCTCCAATAGCAAAATGCTTTTTCCAAGTAATAAAAACGGCCAGCTATGCTCTGTGGGATGCACCTTTTGCATAAATTCCGGGGTAACTTTTCCCTTCACTATCGTCAGGTTAGTAAAGTCTTCTGTTCCAACCTTTTGCCTTATGTTATTCAACCCGTTAATCTGGTTGTTGCATACCGGACATCGCGTGTTAATAAAACTCAGCAGAACAAATTTCCCTTTGAAATCGCTGAGGGAAAACTCTTTTCCCATAAAATTTGGCAGACGAAATGCAGGCGCAAGCGTTCCAGGCTGTAAAATATTTAGTTTTTTCAGATAATCGCGGGCAATTTTTCTGTTTTCCGGATAAATACTTGTCGCGGCTATCTGATGAAATAACGCTTCAATATCCTTTCTTACAAAACTATGGTCTGAGAAGTATTTGGCCAGCTGGATCATTTCAGCCAGCTGTCTTACACGGGCATCCCTTCTTAGAGCAGGGTCAGAAGCGAAAAGATTATCCAGCATTTTCAAATTTCTTTTTGGGATAACCGAAAATAATTTATCACGGCTCACCGGCTTTTTGACGGTTGATTCAAAATAAGACTGGAAAAAATCGCTGAAAAACTCTGTATATTGGATGTTTTGATACAAAACAGGTTTGCCTGTAAAATATTCAGCCACTATGCCTGCCAACGTATTTGTACGTGACCCCCAGACCATAGAAGCCAGGGAATAACGTACATAATGCCGGAAGTACGGAGACTTAATGTTTCCAAACAAATGTTTAACCTTCGCTTCAAATGAATCTAATATTTTCCGGTTATGAAACAGATAAATATCCCTGAAATGGTTTACAATCAAATTATTGTAAAGAGAGTCGTACATGTCGATATGCATGTTCAAACTATCATCTTTGGCCTTTAGTTGCACCTGCAGGGGAATCTCCTCAAAAGGGGAAGCATTTCGGCTCAGCGAATCCCGGGTAATGTTAAATCTGTAAACAGCCCCCGGTTTCAGATAAAAACCGGTATGCTTTAAATTAACGGCAAGCATGGCATAAGTTGTAACTGAATCAGGGAGCGTAAGCCGGAAGTTGCCAGCACGATCTGTTCGTGTGGTGGCAAGTGTTTTTTTCAACTGGGAAAACTGGTCGGCATAAACCAAGACACGCACAAGACTCCCACTGGAAAAACCTGTAGTATGCCCGCTAATCTGAATATTTTGTGCAAACACACCGACAGGAAGCAGTAATAATAACAACCCTAAAAAATTCTTCATCCTCTCTGTTTTTGTTTCGCCCATCAATATTTAATAAAAAATCCATGGCATAAACTACACCACCGGGTTTTAAAATACGCTTAATCTCCTCCATAACCAACTGCTGTTCTTCATCTTTAACAATACATGTCAGCACAGCAAAAAGCAGCACCATATCAACGGATGAATCAGGCAAATTCGTATGCGAAGAGGTAATAAATTTCAATTTTAAACGGGGATAACTTCTTTTGCCCCTGGCAATCATGTTGAAGGAAAAATCCAGTCCCAACGTGTTCTCATATCCTTTTCTGAAGAGTTCGTCCAGTGTCCGCCCGTAACCACAACCATAATCCACAATAAAAGCCTCTTTGTCAATATTGGTTTCCAACAGGTGAAAATCAGGCCGCAGCGTAAAATTTTTTTCGGCAGCTACCTTGTTCCAATAATCTTTAGGAGAAAGTTTTTCCACAACAAATCCTGTTTTACAGGACAACCTCTTTGGGGACCATCCCGGTAATATCGCCACCATTACGAAAAACATCACGTACAATGGACGATGAAATAGGTGTAAACTCTGGTTCTGTGAGCATAAAAACAGTTTCTATTTCAGGGTATAACTTCCTGTTTATCTGACCTATACTGCGTTCAAATTCAAAATCTGCCGACGTTCTCAGCCCGCGTAATATGAAACCTGCCCCCACATACTTGCAGAATTCTACTGTAAGACCATTATATTTCTGTACTTCAACTGCAGAATCGTCTTTGAAGACAGCCTCAATCCAGGCTTTGCGTTTTTCCAAAGAAAACATGTGATTTTTTTCAGAATTAACACCAATAGCAATAATAATTTTATCGAAAAGGGGCTGTGCCCTTCTAATGACGGAAACATGTCCCAGCGTTATGGGATCGAAAGAGCCGGGAAACAAAGCAATTTTTTCCATTTTTATCCTTTGTTTAAAAGGGTAAAGATAACAAGAGTTAACATGCAAAATATGAAGCCTTCGGTTTTTCTGTTAACACCGGTTATAAATCAAACTACCGCTTTGTTTCCTTTTCCTGTATCCTTTGTTAAAAAAATTCAAGATTCTCCCAACACAAAAAAAGCCAACCCTTTCGGATTGGCTTTATACTTTCCACAAACAAAATGTTTAATGTCTTTTTTCTTTGATACGGGCTTTTTTCCCACGAAGATTTCTGAAGTAGAAAATCCGTGCGCGGCGTACAACACCCACTTTATTCACCATAATTTCTTCAATAAATGGAGACGAAATGGGGAAAATACGTTCAACACCCACATTGCCGGAAATTTTTCTCACCGTAAAAGTAGCAGTAGGACCACTTCCGGCACGTTGAAGTACAACGCCCTGGAATTTCTGCAGACGTTCCTTGTTTCCCTCTTTAATTTTATATGTAACCGTAATGGTATCACCGGCCTTGAATTTCGGGAATTCTTTGACCTCTATACTGTCTTCTACCAGCTGAATTAATTCCTGCTTGCTCATTGTTTTTATGCTTTGTAACGTTTCTTCAAAAATGAGTGCAAATATACAGCTATTTCTTTAATTACAAATTTTTTTTAAAGAAATTGGCAGAGGACCAGCCCCCATCGAGGCTAATTCCTATTTTAATGCGCCAGGGTTTTAAAAAGCAAGTCATTATTTGGGTGTCCCGTCAGGGACAAGATATTTATAGGTAGGAGCAAAACAGTCGATAAGTCCCGTCAGGGACGGTATATTATTTTATGTCTTTCAGCAGGTACCGTCCATCATAATCAATTTCAAATTTGTCTAATAATTCCTGATACTCTTCTTTAAATGATTTCTTTAATATTCCGTCCCTGACGGGACTGGTTAGACATGGTGAAATCTTATCTTGTCTATAAATATTATGTCCCTAACGGGACTTCATAGTACGACAAAATATTTTTATGTAAAAGTAACAAAGTTTTTATTGTCTGATAAATACTTAGCGCATTAAAATAGGAATTAGCCCCATCGAAGAATAGGCAATCTAGCATGCCGGGCTTGAGCCCGGTTTTACAACAACTTCGCAAGCAAAAAGATGACTTTGTCGGCCATACCACAAAATTCACATGGTTTTCTGATTTACCTATTACGCGAAAGATAGGTTGTGTCGCCATGCGGGTTTTTCACGTATTCGGAAGTGTAGCCTGCCATTACAATTTCGACATAGAGGTTGGGGCAACTGCCTGTACAAACCTGCGGATTGCTGTAAACCATATAAATTCCATCGACATTGGTTTCGGTATGCATCTGAAAAGTAGCAGGTGAAGGATGTTCCAGATAAGCATCAATAGAGACTCCTTTCAGCGGTAATCCGGAATCTTTATCCATTACAACACCATTTCCCGAAATAGTTTTTTGACAGGAAGATACTAACAGGATAAAAGCCAACCCCAGAAAGAATAAGAAGAGGCGTGAAATCATACCACATTAAATTTTTTCAAAGATAGAAAATGTACACAACCATCTGCTTATCTTTTATTTTTACCTGCCGATTAATAACTTCAATATAATTCCGTGTGTCAAATCCGACTTTTTATCTATCTTGCAAAAAAATATTCTTTAACTTAAGTCAATGAAACCCACATTATTAATACTTGCAGCAGGTATCGGCAGCCGTTATGGAGGCGTAAAACAAATGGATAAAATAGGGCCTTCCGGCGAAAGTATCATCGATTATTCGGTTTTTGATGCCATAAGGGCCGGATTTGGAAAAGTAGTTTTTGTCCTCAATCCTAAAATCGAAAAAGATTTCAAAACCATTTTCGAACCCCGTCTTGCCGGAAAAATTGAAACTGATTATGTTTTACAGAAACTGGACAACATTCCCAAAGGTGTTCGTTTTAATTCCCACAGAGTAAAGCCATGGGGAACCGGACATGCTGTACTGGTTGCCAAAAATGCCATTCATACACCTTTTGCTGTTATCAATGCTGATGATTTTTACGGGCGTCAGGCATTTGATATACTGGGTGACTATTTGTCAAAGCTGAAAAATGATGAAACACATTATGCTATGGTAGGCTACCATCTGGCCAAAACCCTGTCAGAAAATGGCAGTGTATCTCGTGGCATATGCAGCACCCAAAACAAGCTGCTCACCGATGTGGTGGAACGGACTAAGATATACAAAGATGCAGATGACAAAATCATGTACGAAGATAATGGAGTGAGACATACAATAAGCGGAAACAGTCTGGTATCCATGAATTTCTGGGGATTTACACCGAAATATTTTGAACAATCGGAAGCCTTTTTTGTAGATTTTATCCGTGAAAACGCACAACAACTGAGGGCCGAATTCTATATCCCCTATGTTGTCAACAAGTTAATAACACAAAACAATGCTGATGTGCATGTACTGGAGAGTCATAACCAATGGTTTGGCGTGACGTATCAGGAAGATAAACCTGTTACCATTGCCAAAATAAAAGAGTTGGTGAAAACAGGAGAATACCCGGAAAACCTCTGGAAATAAAATTGTAATATAAAAATGGAAGAAGTTTTAAGTCAATATTCCATCTTAGAAGATTACAAACTTCCCAAGCCTTTCGGCGATGGCCATATCAACGATACCTATCTTGTGGAATCACCACGAGGCAAATACATCTTACAACGTGTTAATAAAAATATTTTCGACACTCCCGTTCTTGTCCGGAATCTGTCGTTTCTTTTTGAGGCACTCAACCATTACGAAAACCGAACCGGAAAGAAACTAACGCCGGCAGTTTTTAAAAACAATTCTGGAAAATTTCACACACCAGACCATAAAGGTGCCGCCTGGCGGTTGATGGAATTTTTTCCGGGATGTCGTTCATACGCCATCTCGCCAAATGAAAACATCTCCTATCGGGGTGCCAGAGCTATGGGAGAATTTCAACTTTTCCTGAATACGCTGCCAACCGAAAAATTCGGACAAACTATACGGAATTTTCATAATACACCAGCGCGGCTGAAAACATTTCTTAAAATCGTAAAAGAAGTGCCGGAAAAGCTCAAAAAGCTGGCGGCAGCTGAAATCCAATTTGCAATGGAACATCAGAACATTGCCAACGCATTAGAGCAACTGCTTGATACGGGATCCCTGCCTGTACGGGTTACGCACAACGACACCAAACTTGACAACATCCTGTTTACCAACGATGGACGAGTTCTTATTATAGATTTGGACACCATCATGCCCGGGAGTATTATTTATGATTATGGAGATATGGTACGTACATTTACCAGTCCGGTAAAAGAAGATGAGCCAGATATCCACAATCATCTCTTTCGTATAAAACATTTTTTGGCCTTGACAAAAGGGTATTTGGAGCCCTTAAAAAGCACCCTCACAAAAGCGGAAAAAGAATCTCTGTTGTTGGGAGCCAAAGCTATTATTTATGAACAGGCACTACGCTTCCTCACCGATTTCTTGCAGGGAAATATTTACTATAAAACCACATACCGCGAACACAACCTGATACGCACCCGTACACAAATAAAACTTTTGAAGGATATGTTAATTGACGAAAATAAACTACAGCAAACATTATTAGTTACCCTAAAATCAGCCGATAAATAATACCCATTTCATTAATCATAACCATCTGTCAATCTTATAGTTGACCTGCCAGGTAGTCATCCTGCCGAAAATAATGTTTGTTCATTATTGTTATTATTCTGCAGCAGGAATGGAAGCGGAATCCTTTGTGAAAGGAAACCGAAGCCACCTGTTTCATCCAGGCTATTCATCAGCACACAGCAATTGCATTCCATTACTGGATATGTACAAAAAATAACAAGGCGACTCTGGCTGCTTGATGTGCTGCTAATACTTCACTTCCTTCTGGTATTTCTGAACATTATTGTAAGCTGCACATTTGCTGGTTGTTGTGCACGAAGTAGCCATCACGGCCAGAAAAATAAGAGCGGAAAGGATAATCACGATTTTTTTCATAACTTGCAAACGGTTATTTATAGTCAGTACAAAAATAGCCTGATTTTATAAGAATAACAAAAATTTACTGATTTTATTGTCAAAAGAAGAAAAAACGATGACACAATATACACCGGAGATTGAGGAGAGCTGGGGGCTGGCACTGAAAGAAGAATTTGAAGCAGATTATTTTACAAGGTTAAAAGCGTTTCTGCGGGAGGAAGTTAAGAAACAGACCATTTATCCACCGGGAAAAATGATTTTTTCGGCTTTTAACCTGACCCCGCTCACAGCAGTGCGGGTGGTTATTATCGGACAAGACCCGTATCATGGTAAAGGTCAGGCACAAGGATTGGCTTTTTCGGTGGCAGATGGTATCCGAATTCCGCCTTCACTGCAAAATATTTACAAAGAGTTAAACAGTGATCTACAGGTTCCTATCCCCGTTTCGGGAAACCTGGAAAAGTGGGCACGACAAGGGGTACTGCTGCTTAATGCCACGCTTACCGTTCGTGCCGGCCAACCCGGTTCGCATCAGGGGAAAGGCTGGGAACAATTTACTGATCAGGTAATCCGGACCATCTCTGACCTGCGGGCTGGGATTGTATTTTTGCTTTGGGGAAGATTTGCACAAGAGAAAGCCGAACTGATAGATACCTCAAAACATTATATTCTGAAAGCAGCACATCCATCACCGTTTTCGGCACACAAAGGCTTTTTCGGTTGTCGTCATTTTTCTAAAACCAACGAGATATTACGCGCTAACGGCATGGGCGAGATTGACTGGAACCCTACAGGAAAAATTCAGTCTCCGGGATTTTGAAATACAATTGATATTACCCGGGAAACTTATAAACAATGGAATTGATGTTCAGCCCCGCACCAACGGAAGCAAAAACAATTTGATTGCCTGCAGAAAGTTGTTGTCCTTCCATTTCATTCTTCAGGATAATGTCGAGCAGTGTGGGGACTGTGGCAACCGAACTGTTTCCAAGCCACGAAATAGACATAGGCACCAGCTCCTTGGGATATGTTTTCATTCCATAAAGTCTGAAAAGCCTGGTAATAATGGCTTCATCCATCTTTTCGTTTGCCTGATGGATAAGGATTTTGGTAATATCGTTTAAATCAAGTCCGGCTTTGTCAAGACTTTCTTTAACGGTGGACGGCACGTTGGTGAGTGCGTAATTATAAAGCTTTCGGCCATACATTTTCAGATAAACCTCGTTGCCGGTATATTTTGGATCATAGGATTTGTCCATCCACAGCTCAAAGGCATGCTCAATGGTGTCGGAGCGGGTAGCGTGTGACAGAATCCCTACCGGTGTTTCGCTTTCCACAGCCTTGATGATGGTGGCACCGGCACCGTCAGCATAAATCATGCTGTCGCGGTCGTGGGGATCGCAGATACGCGAAAGCGTGTCAGCGCCAATGATAAGCGCCCGTGAAGCATCGCCCGACTTCAGGAAGTAATTGGCATGAATCATTCCCTGCACCCAGCCCGGACAGCCAAAAGGCAGGTCGTAAGCCACGGTGCGCGGATTTACAATACCCAGCTTATGTTTGACACGGGAAGCCAGAGAAGGAACCAGATCAGTATGGCGGTTGTGTGCCGGGACATCGCCGAAATTATGGGCAAAAATAATGTAGTCCAATGTTTCGGGATCAATACCCGAAGACTCAATGGCATCTTTTGCAGCAAAATAACCCATGTCGGAAGCCACCATGTCATCAGTAACATAACGGCGTTCTTCAATACCCGTAATCTTTACAAATTTCTCAACAATATCTTTTGTGTCGGTTTCAAATTTCTCCCCTTTTTCGTCGTAAAATTTGTGATTTAAAAAATCTTCGTTGCGGACGATTTGTGTGGGAATATATTTTCCTGTGCCTGTAATAACTGAATAACGTTGCTTCATAACTTGATAACTTGTTTACCGGGCAACAAATTAAAGGAATTTTTCTTTGTAATTTGGATTTTTCTCTTTAAATTTTTTTGAATGGAAGGTAAGGCGTCATGAGAGTCAGTATTCCCATAACAATAATGATGTGTTTATACTGCAGGTTAAATTTTTTATTAAGAAAGCTTTCTGTAAATGTAGTATATTTGTTTTTTAACAGGTGGAAAAGCCGCATTGGACTGTATCCTCTAAGCCCAGCTTTTTTGCCTGTTATTTTCTTTGGAAAACCTTTAAACCATTTTTGTTCCTTACATGAACTTTTACTTTTCGCGCAGCCTCTATATTCCGTAAGCGGTTAGAATAATGTTGAAGCCGGGAATGCTTATTTTTTCCGTACTTTTCCCCATTCCCTGCGTTTCAACTCTTTTTTCAGGATCTTGCCTGTAGGATTACGGGGCAGATCTGTCAAGAATTCGATTACTTCGGGAATTTTGAATTTTGCCGTTTTGTCTTTCATAAACGCCTTGATGTCTTCTTCAGATATGGAGCCGGGTTCTGCCAAAATAATGAAAGCTTTTACTTTTTCGCCCAGAGCTTCATCAGGAATGCCGATGACGGCTACCTCTTTCACCTGTGGTATTTTTTCGATGACCATTTCCACTTCTCTCGGATAGATATTCTCTCCACCGCGGTTTATCATGTCTTTTTTCCGGTCAACGATATAAATAAATCCTTCATCGTCTTTATAAGCAATATCACCAGTGTGGAGCCATCTGTCAACAATGGTTTCCTCACTGGCTTCCGGGTTGTTCAGATATTTAAGCATGACGGCATCGCCTTTAACGCAAATTTCTCCTTTTTCACCCTGTGGGAGTTCGTTGTTGTGGTCGTCCATGATTTTGATTTCCTGTTTCGGTATCGGTAACCCTATGGAGCCGGCTTTTCGTTTTCCCAGCGGGGGATTTACCGTGGACAGACCTGTTACTTCGGTTAGCCCGTACCCTTCAATGATTTCCACATTGAATTTTTCTTTAAAGCCTTTGATGAGTTCCACGGAAAGCGGTGCTGCTCCGCAAAAGGCAATACGCAGTTTCAGCTTTGCGCGATCAATACTGGCTGCATCAATGGAATAAAAGACGTAATTGTACATGGCCGGAACTCCCATAAGAACGGTTGCACCGTATTTAGTGATACTCGACCAGAAATCTGCCGGAGAAAAGGTCTTTCGTATACTAATGGATTGGCCGGCAAAAGCAATAGGGAAAGTCCAAACACAAATGGGGTTGGTGTGGTACATGGGCAACAGCAGAAGCATGACGTCGCCTTCCCGGAAAATCCCAATGGAAGACATATCATGGCAAACAGAAAGTTGTCCTTTGTTGGAAAGCAGGATTCCTTTGGGTTGTCCGGTGGTTCCCGAAGAGTAGAGCAGCAAGAACGGATCTTCGGGTTTTTGCGCAACAAGGGCCTCCGTGTCGGGATATTGTTCCAGGATGCCGGCCAGGTTTTCGCGGTGGCTGTCAGAGGCTTTCCCTGTTGTGATAACTTCCACAATTTCGGGCTTATGATGAGCTGCCTCGTATCCCTTGGTGAATTCTTCCAGAAACTCGCTTCCGACAAAAACGATCTTAGGTTTGGAATCGTCAAGCAGGTAAGCAATTTCAGGCCCTTTAAGCATAAAGTTTATGGAACCGGCCACTGCTCCCAGTTTCTGTATGCCGAACATGGCATAATATACCTCGGGGGCATTCATGATGAGAATGGAAACCACGTCGCCTTTTTGTACTCCTCTCGATTTTAGGAAGTTGGCCACCCTGTTGGCGCGGCTGTTAACTTCGGCGTAAGTAACCACCTCATCGTAGAAATAGACATAAGGTTTGTCGGGAATCTCCCTGGCGCGGCTTACCATCATTTCGGCCATGCTCTCAAATTCGGTTTGTTTTTCTTTTAAAAAATCCAGATCGGACAGGGGAATGGGGTTCATACCGGTTTCTCTCCCGTTATTTTTATGTTGTGCATTCATATTTAGTTTTTTAAGATTGATGATGAAAAGAGGATGATTTTATACGTAGCCTTTACTTTCCCATCCGGTTGCCGGATGAAAAGGCAACACAGTTGGAAAAGATTATAGCGGGCAGAAAATTATGCTCCGAGGAACAGGTGTTTCGGATTTTCCTGAAGAATGGTGTTGATTTGTTCGTCATTTACTCCGCCCTGTTTTAAAGCGGGAATGATATGTTCGAACAAATGGGTGGGATACCAGTTGGCTATCAGCGGCAGGGCTTGTTCCGGAATTTTTAACGGGCGGCCGAGCCAGGTGATGATGTAGTCATGAGATATCAACAATTTGTCAGCATAACCTTTTTTGATAAGTTCGATAAGTACTTCGTAACGCTGGTTGTCCATAGGACATCCGGCCAGTCCTTGCAATCCCATCCGGTCCCACGAAACATAAACCCCTTGTTTTAAAGTTTCCAGTTGGTATTCGATATCCAGATTATCGCTCATGTGCCCGATTTGGATACGTTTGGGATTGGCACCGGCTTCGATGAGTAATTTGGCCTGCTCGGGACCCATGGTGCCTTCGGTGGTATGTGTAATAATGGGAATGCCCGTTTCTTTTTGTACCCGTGCAGCAGCAACAAACATTTTCTTTTCGTAATCGGTGATTTCGCCCTTGCCGGAACCCACTTTGATCACTCCTGCTTTTATGCCTGTATCTCGAATTCCCTGTGTAACTTCCGTATAAAAAAGCTCATAGAGTTCGTCACTGATATCGCCCAGCGAACTGCGAAAATTCCAATAAGCGTTGCCACCTTCTTCTTCGTAATAGTAACCTGTGGAGCAAATGATATTTACTCCGGATTTTTCGGATATCTCTTTTAATATTTCCGGTTGCCGGCCCTGGTCATTGGCGGTGGCATCCACATAGGTTTTTACGCCTAGTTCTTTGAGCTTGAGCAGGGTTTCCACGCCGTTTTTTACCACGGCATCATGGTCGAACGGGGCAATGGTCTGGTCGCCTTCCCAACCGGGATAGCCATAACAGATGTGTTCATGCATAAGAGAGATTCCGAGGTCTTCCGGAGAGACAGTTCCCGTTACTGTGTTTACTTTTACTTGGTCCATAGATTTAAAATTTAGGTTAATGATTTAATTGAACAGATGTATAATATGGCATAGTTAGGTTGTCTGGTTTAAGAAAAGAAAACTTTCAGTTTGTCATTACGCTATTTCCCGGTTTTTCTTCAATTCTGTTCAAAAATAACAATATAAATTGAAAACAGCAAGAGCAGAGGGAGATTTCCCGGTGCAAACGCATCATAAATTCTTTAATTCTAACAATATTGTATCTTTGAAATATTGAACACAGCTGAACTGTTTTGTTCAGTTGAGTTTATCTCGTTGTGAATTGCTTTCGATTTGTATCTTTGACATGATAAACACAACAAAAGAAGAAGATAAAACGGCTGCCCCCACATTGTGAAAACATTTAAAGCGGTCTGAAGAAATTTGGGTCGCTTTTTGCTTTGTCTGTAAAGTTTGTAAAGAGGTTATCTTTAAATTGTTAGCAAGGTACTACAAAATCCCTTATTCAAACAAATTATCCACCACCATGGTAAACAATTCCTTTTTGGTCAGCCCGAAAACTTCGGACTGCTGCGGGATGAGGCTGTGCTCTGACATGCCGGGGATGGAGTTGAGTTCCAGGAAATAGAGTTCTGTCTCCGTAAGGATATAATC